>NZ_JBYTBB010000054.1:0-38644 GCF_058788755.1 Lysinibacillus sp. FW301-JW8 | reverse complement strand
GCTCGCCCACTGGAAAGCGAGTAGCCTGGAACGGAAATCACCTTCATTTTGACTAAATATTCACAAAGAGTCCCTTGCCTATTTAATTTTTCAACACTATGAAAATCCCCTCTAGTCTAAGCTATAGGGGATTTTATAATTACATTTTTATATTTAGAGAATTACAGTTTATTAATTACACCATGTAAAGTTTCCTTTAGTTCTGAATCATGATCAGAAAGGTCTACAAGGTTGCCTAGGCGTTCACGTAATACAGGGCGTTCAATTACTAGCTTTTCATCAAGCACTTGTACTAGTAACTCAATAATAAGACGATCGCGAACATTTAATGCTTCTTCTAAACGTTCTGGTGTAATTTTCGCATTTGAATTTGCAGCTTTTGCCATTTTTAAAACCCCTTTTATAATTTATATTCATGCACATCTATTTTAGCATACCGCTAAATTAATTTGAAAACATTCTTTCAAGAATATATACCAAAACTTTACAAAAATGCACAAGGATATTTACGATGAAATGTTATATTTAAATCATAATCCCCAGATGATCGACCATATGATTATGTTATATCGTAACCATAGTGAATTGTTATAATGATTGGAGGAATTAGATGGATCAAAACAACTCAACTTATCAACAACTAATTAAGGCTGTGCCAAAGTCTTTACAGTTGTTTCTTAATGTTTGCCTCGTACTTCTTGCGCTTATATTATCCTTCCTGCTTTTTAAAGAACTAGTCGAATTCCTTAAAATTATCATTTTCTCTAAGGATAAAGGTGACTATAAGCTTTTCCTCGCAAATATTCTTCTATTCTTTTTATATTTTGAATTTATCACAATGATTGTTAAATATTTCAAAGAGGACTATCATTTTCCCCTACGATACTTTATATATATTGGTATTACAGCCATGATTCGATTAATTATCGTTGAGCATGACCACCCCATCAATACCTTAATTTATTCACTTATTATTTTAATATTAATTATAAGCTATTTTATTATTAACATTACACCACTGGAACGACCTGTACGTTCTCCACACTTTTTCAAAAAAGAAAAATAGTTTGCATAGGGATGCCAATTATGGCTTCCCTAAAATGCTGTAATACACGTTGGTTTATCATAGACATAGAAGAGTTGATGTAATTTCTGAAGATATTGTTCATTACTAATCTTTACCTTACTGAGCATAAATAGCTCTTGTACTGTAACAACCCCCATAGCTAGAGAGGAAAGCTCTGCAATATCTATAATCATTTCCACGTCATAGTTAAAATCATTTTCTAATGTAATATTACCGTCAATTGCTTTCATAACGATTTGCTGATTATTTTCTGGGAGTAAAGAATCCTCTACAGTAAGCTTAAATGTTAAAGTTTGATGATTGAAATTATGTGTTTTTAACTCCTGGAAAAAGCCTCGAACATTGATAATTCGATACATTAGGCCAACTCCTGAAACATTGCTTGCATGATAGACACTTGGGATTAAATGATTCGTTCCATTTCTTACATCTCCTAAAAAGAAATGAACATTTTCTTCTTGGGTATTCCATTCAATACGAGCAACCTGATCAGCTTGGCTATTTAGAAATGTGCTAAGCTCTAATAATGCCTCAGGTGTTTCATAAATCCATTCTTTAATAACTAGATTGTTAAGTAAGAAATTAGTATCACTTTGTTTAATAAAGGAAAATACCAAATAACCTTGAATGGTATCTCCTTTTTCAATAGCAATCACATAATTTTGTGGATTTTTAAATATTGCTGCGAGCTCCGATTCTGTTTTCAAAAACATACCGTGCCTTTTAAAAGTTACTCTTTTATAGCAATCTGCTAATTTATGCTGATCCTGCACTGTTAAATATTTAAGATGCTTTTTTGTAGGACCTTTCGGAAAGCTGGAAGGTTCTACGAAATATTGATGTACTTTAGGTCCATAACCAAAGCCCATTTTTTTATAAAAATCCGGTCTAAAGGGATATAATGCTACAAAGTGTATTTGTTTTTCTAAAAATACTTTAAAAAAGTGATCTATTAATTCCTTGGCTACCTTCTCTTTTTTACGAAGTAAATCGACCGCAACTAGACCAACCCCTCCAACTGGAATCATTTTAGAGAAGAGGTTCATTTCAAAATCGTGAAGTCTCATACCACCAACTAGTTTGTTTTCTTCCCAAAATCCATAATAATGAATAGCTGCATCGTTGTTTTGATTGTGTATAAAAAGTGCCTTTAACTGCTCTTTTGTTGGCTGTGAGCCATCCATCCTTCCTGGATAAGCACCAATGACAATGTCGACAAAATGTAAAAAATCTTCTTCATCCCATAATTTATCTATCACTCGCATATTCATCCCCCTGTTCATTTATAATTGCACTCTAAAAAATATTGCTCATAATCATATTTTTTACATTAATTTTAACTCCTGATAATAACATATATTACCACGAGTTAAAATAATACTGTATGATGACAGTGAGATGATTAAAGCTGGGCATCCAGCCGGGATCATTATTCTTGAAGTCAACTATACACCCTGATTATTCACCTTCCCGAAAAAGTATTTATGCCCTGTTGGAGTAACAATAAGTGATTTATTGAAGGGAGACACTAAGAATGAATTTAATTGATGCTTATATTCAAGAAGTTACCAAAAGGATAAGTAAAACGAAACGAGATGATATTAGTCTGAAGCTAAAGTCTACCATTGAAGAAATGTTACCTGAAGATTATTCCGAATCGGATGTAAAAGAAGCACTTACAAAATTAGGAAGCCCCATAGACGTTGCAGCTAGTTACAGAGATTCACCGCGATTTTTAATTGGCCCGCAAATATTCGACACGTATATTCAAACAATAAAATTAATCGTTCCTTGGGCCATCCTTATTACAGTAATCGTTCATGTGGTAGAAAACATTGTGTTCTACAGCGGGGAAGATGCCCTTTTATCTACATTGATTGAGACTTTTTCTATTACTATTGCAAATGTAATTTCAGTAATATTACACGTACTGTTCTGGATTACGGTTGCTTTTATTGTAATTGAACGTTCAGGTAGCGATATTCCAATACCTTTTATAAAAAAACAAAAGCCTTGGACTCCAGATGATTTAACAAGCATTAAAATTATTCCTAAAGATAAATCTATTTCACTACTTGATATTATTTTTAGTTTTATAGGGATTATTGTTTTTTCATTTATCTATTTTAATGCAAATCACCTTTTAGGAATCTACTCTTCGCACGATAGAGGCGGATTGAAATTTGTTATGCCAATATTCAACCAAAATGTATTACTGTCTTTTGCACCTATCGTATTAATATGTATAGCTTTAAGTATAGCTTTAGCATTATTTAAATTAAAAGCGGGTCAATGGACATTTCTAATTGCTGTTCTAAATGCTGTCCTACAATGTATAGGAACCATTGTCTTTATTCTTATGGTTAAGCAACCTGATTTCATACACAGTGCAGCTATTCCCTATATTGCTGCAATTACAGAAACGACCTCGGCTAAGGTTTTATTTGCTATAGACCGAATATTATTAGTGACTATTGCAATTGCCATTATAGCCAATGCATTTGATATTTATGGTGGCTTTAAAAAGGCGCGAAATCAGCAAGATTAAACCGGCTTCTTGCTGCTATTCAAACAAATATTTAAAATTCCTGAACCAGACACCTTACTATTCACTGAGAGCGGGCTTTTATAAGTACGCTCTTTGCATTTTTCTGTTAAATGCTTTCATAAATAATAAAGACTTAATACCTAGTAAAATACTCCTTAAAGACACCAAAATACCATTATTCTCTAATGTTTTGTATAATAATGTAGTTGAGAGTTTTTAAATACACATACATTAAAATCTTTCGCACCAGTATATTCAGAATAAGGGGAAATAGTTATGACCATTCTTCTTGTAGATGATAATCAAGTAAATCTATTTGTAATTGAAAAAATATTAAAAAATGCAGGTTATGATAACTGTGTTTCTTTAGCATCGGCTAATGAGCTTTTTGACTATTTACAGCTTGATGTCGAAAATCCAACAGGAAATTCTGTAGATTTAATTTTGTTAGATATTATGATGCCTGAGATAGACGGTATTGAAGCCTGTAAACGTATTAAGCAAAATGAAAGATTCAAAGACATTCAAATAATTTTTGTCACCGCTCTAGAAGATAAAAACAAACTTGCTGAAGCTCTAGATATTGGCGGGGTGGATTATATTACAAAGCCGATAAATAAAACAGAGCTTCTTGCTAGAATTCGTGTTGCCCTAAGATTGAAGGCTGAATTAGATTGGCATACACAGCAGGAAAAGAAAATACAATACGAACTAGATTTGGCAACGCATGTCCAAAGAAGTCTTCTGAGCCCACCATTAAATGAGAATAATATTCAAATAGCCGTATCCTACCTCCCCTCCTCCAATTTGGCAGGGGATATGTATTATTGGCATAAAATAAATGATCATCGCTACGCTGTCATTTTACTTGATATGATGGGACACGGAATTTCGGCAGCACTTGTCTGTATGTTTATCTCTTCTGTTCTTAGAGAAGCTGTCAAACAATTGATAGAGCCTGAATTAGTCATAAAAGAATTAAACCGCTATATGACACTTTTAAGAAATGGGAACGAGGACAATCTTTATTACTTTACAGCGATCTATTTAGTGATTGATACAGAACAAAAAACAATCGAATATGTAAATGCTGGCCATCCTTCTGGCTATGCACTTATTGATGAAAAGACGCTTGTTCCATTAAATCAAGGAAGCTGTGCAGTTGGTTTTTTTGATGAAATTGAAGTAAAAAAGCAACGAATACAATACGAGCAGGATATACAAATAATTCTCTTTACTGATGGTGTTTTAGAGGCGATGGGACCTTGTGAAATAGAGTCTGAAAAACATCTGCAAGCGCTAACATCTACAAAATGGAACTATACACAATGTCTGATTGATAATTTATTGTCTAAAGAGAAACAAGAAAATCAGCCTGATGATATGTGTGTATTAATGATTCAAGCACATGCATAAAAATATAATCCACCCATCCTCCCTCTTACCAAGAAAGATGGGCGGATTTTTTAGTTGATCTTTTGATATATTCTTTCATTACCTACAATTTCTTTATATTTTTCCATAATATCATCAAAGCGCAGTGTCTCCTTATCACCTAAACATAGAAAACCTTTTTCACTAAGACTTTCATAAAATAAATGATGAACCTTGCTTTGTAGCACCTGTGAAAAATAGATTAAAACATTTCTGCACAAAATAATATGGAATTCATTAAACGATTGATCCGTTACTAAATTATGCTGTGCAAAAATAATATTTTTTAAAAGTGAAGGATGGAAATACGCGTACTGATAATCTGTTTTATAGTATTCAGAAAATGCAGCATTACCACCAGCAAGCAAATAGTTTTTAGTATATGCTTGCATTTTGTGTATGGGGAAAGCCCCTTTTTTTGCTTTTTCTAATACTTGTTCATTTATATCTGTTGCGTAAATAACGGCTTTATTAATGAGTTGCTCTTCCTTTAGTAAAATTGCCATGGAGTATACTTCCTCACCCGTTGCACATCCTGCATGCCATATTCGTATTTCAGGATAGTCACGTAAATACGGAATAACCTCCTGACGAAAGGCTTTAAAGAAACTTGGGTTACGGAACATCTCAGTGACATTGATGGAAAAATCATTTAATAGCTGCTCTAAAAACTGTTGATCGTGTATAACTTTTTCAAGCACTCTAGAAATTGTTGGGATATTATTGATTCTCATTCTATTAAAGATTCTACGTGTTATGGAAGAACGATTATATTGTCGGAAATCGAAGCCTGATAAACGATAAACTGCCTCCAATAATAAATCAATTTCTAAATTTGTATGCTTATTTACTTGTAGGTTTTGCTCCATAGGCTGAAATTGTTCCATGCTTATGAGCTCCCTTTTGAAACTAACCATACTCTTAATACAGATACAAGCTGATCTAAATTAAGTGGCTTACTTATATAATCTGAAGCCCCTGCCTCTAATGATTTATCACGATCATTTTTCATGGCTTTCGCCGTTAAAGCAATAATCGGTAAATCCCTTAGCTTCATTTGTTGTCTAATGATAGACATCGCTTCATAGCCATCCATATTCGGCATCATGATATCCATAAGAATAAGATCTACTTCCTGATTAGCTTGCATAATATCTAAGCATTCTATCCCATCTTTGGCAACTAAGATATTCATGCCCCTTTTTTCAAGCGCTGTTTTTAATGCATAGATATTGCGGTAATCATCATCTACAATTAAAATAGTTTTCCCTTGGAATACCTCTACTTCTACGATTTCTGTGGCTTCAGGTAACTCATCTGCAACCTCATGTACCTCTGTTACAGCTCCTACCTCATGAATAGCCAATTCAAGGCATTGCTCCTCCTGAATTCCATTAGGCAGGCTTGGAATTGTCAGTGTGAAGCTACTACCGTGCCCTTCTTCACTTTGTAAAGAAACCCAGCCACCAAGTAGTTTGGCAAATTCTTTACAAATCGATAGGCCAAGACCTGTACCGCCATATTTCCGTACAGTTGCCCCATCGGCCTGCTGGAACGACTCAAATATTAACTGGTGCTTGTCCTTTGGAATACCTATACCAGTATCTGAAACTGTAATCTCTAACCAATCAGCACTAATATTCTGCATATTATTTGTCAAATGCTCCTCTTTTAACTGTTGGATATCCAGTGTTACGGAACCTCGCTCAGTAAATTTGAAAGCATTGGATAATAAATTTTTTAGGATTTGCTGAAATCTCTTTTCATCCGTATAGAAAACATCCATTACATTTTCTGCTTTTGAAATATAGAACTGTAAATCCTTTTTCATTGCTACAGGTGCAAATGTCTGCTCGATTTGTACCGGAATCTCACTCATATTTACTTCGTCAAACATTATGTCCAGCTTTCCTGCCTCTACTTTTGATAAATCTAAAATATCATTTATGAGCACAAGTAAATCTTCACCAGAGGAATGGATAACCTTTGCAAATTCAGCTTCCTCTTCAGTCAAGTTGCTTTGACTATTTTCCGCCAGCATTTCAGATAAAATTAAAATACTATTTAGTGGTGTTCGTAATTCATGTGACATATTGGCTAAAAACTCGGATTTATAATTGGAATTGAGTAACATCTGTTCTGCACTCTTTTCTAATTCCTTTTTCGCCTTTGCTAGCTCTCTCGATTTGGACTCTGCCTCTTTTGTTCTTTCTTCCAATTGTTCATTAATCATCGTCAGCTCTTCTGTTTGCATTTGTAATTCTTCCGATTGTGTCTGTAGCTCTTCCGATTGTACTTGTAATTCCTCTGTCATCGCTCTGGATTCATTTAGCAAGCGTACAATTTCCATACGTCCTACGACACTATTTACAGTTAAGCCAAACGTTTCGGCCACTTGTTTGACTAATTCCAGTTGAAGCTTACTGAAGTCTGTCATAGTGGCTAATTCAACAACTGCTATTACATCCTCCTCAAATATAATAGGTATAAGAAGAATGCTTTTAGGTGGTACTTCTCCTAAGCCTGTACCAATTAAACGAAATTCATCTGGAATATCCTTATAGAACAAAATCTTTTTTTCCAAGGCACATTGCCCAATTAAGCCCTGCCCAAGCTTAAAGCTTTCCATTCCTATACCAGTGCTTGTATCAGCAAAGGCTGCTTTTTTCACAAATTGAATATCATCTTCTTTTGTTTCACGAACATAAAATGCGCCAAGTGAAGATTGTGTCTTTTGTGCCATTTCAGAAAGAAAGGTTTCAGCTAATTTTGTAATGACAGAAATACCTTGATATTTAGTTACAATGTCTGCAATATTTGACTGTAGCCATTCTCTCTTTTCTATAGAACCTAAAAGCTCATTTGTAGCATCAGCAAGGGTATTTATTTCATCATTGGTTTTCACATGAATTCTGCCCTTTTGATTGCTTTTAGAAGCTGCAATTTCTGTAATCGTTTCAGTAACCTCTGTTATTGTTTTCACAATTGAGCGAGAAATTCCACTAGCGATTACAATAGCAATTACCGAAACAAGTACCAGCAGCCCAAATAAAGCACTAGTTATATTGCTATTTCGCTTGTCTAACTGATTTACCTTAGTCTGAGTAAATGCATTTTCAGCTAATCTAAATGCAGCAAATTGTTTTCGCATTGTTTCCATATCTTTACGACCAACATCGACCTTGAAAAACTCCTTTAAAGCAGCAGTGTTATTTTCCTTCTTCATCAAGAGTGTTGGATTACCAGTCGTTGCGATCCAATGCTCTATCGTTACCTCTATTTCCTTAAGCTTATTTTGTTGACTTGGTTTATTGTCTAACAGCTGATAGAGAGCATTAAAATCAATTTTCCAGTTCTCGGAAGCACTATTATAAGGCTCTAAGTAACTCTCTTCCCCAGTAATGATAAAACCTCTTTGACTTGATTCCATATCCAAAATGTATTTTTCAATTCGATTGGTTAGCTCCTGAACTTGAGAATCGTATTTTATAATAAAATTTCTTTCTTTTTGTAAAGCAGTAATTTGATTATTTAAGATAATTACTGATGCAAGTAAACAAAGTATGATAACGATATAGCCTAATGTAATTTTAGTTCGTATACCTAGCTTTAATTTATTGAGCATTTGTTTTCCTACCTTTACCTGGCATATTAATCTATTATTAGTATAATTGTATTATTAAAAATAACAAAGAATCCTCTCTTTTTTGCTCCTTCTTCATATAATGTTATCACGATGTATGAAGAGGGTATGTAGTTTAAGGGAAACTCCTAATCACAAAATTGATGTAAATTTTACTTTCCACTATTAATAAATCGTGTCATTTTTCATATACATTTTATATTGAAATATTTTGAACTAAGGAGAGAATTTTTGTGGACATTTTCGTAAGACCTGGTGATTCACTTTGGCATTATAGCGAAGTATTTAAAATCCCCCTCCAATTAATTATAGATTCGAACCGAAATATACCCCCCCAATTTTTAAGGGTTGGACAGCGTATTCGAATCCCGGGTTATATTACTACTGGCTATCAAATAAGGCAGGGAGATTCTTTTTGGCAAATTGCCCAAAACAGAAATATTCCACTTACAGCCCTTTTACTAGCTAATCCTGATCTTAACCCAAATGCCCTTCAAATAGGTCAAACCATTCGTATTCCTCAACAAATTACTTGGAGGATAGTCAATGGACAACAAAGTTACACCTATAGCATCATGATAAATGATTTAAATAAGCTCCTTGATGCCTATCCATTTCTACAAAGTTCAGCAATCGGGCATTCTGTGTTAGGGCATGAAATTCCAGAGGTTCTAATAGGGAACGGAACTAAACGAATTCATTATAATGGCTCCTTCCATGCAAATGAGTGGATCACAACTCCCATTATTTTAACATTTTTAAATGACTACCTACTTGCACTCACCAATCAACATACTATTCGAGGTATATCTACACTCCCACTTTACCAACATACATCCCTTTCCATAGTTCCGATGGTCAATCCTGATGGTGTTAACTTAGTTATACAGGGGCCACCAGAAGATGAAGCATTAAGAAATCAGCTTATCAATTGGAACAATGGCAGCAATAATTTCTCTGATTGGAAAGCCAATATACATGGTGTTGATTTAAATGACCAGTTCCCAGCAAAATGGGAGCTAGAAAGTGCACGTAATCCCAAGACACCTGGACCAAGGGATTATGGCGGGGAACGACCTTTATCAGAGCCAGAGGCCATTGCTATGGCTGATTTAACAAGGAAACGAGATTTTGCAAGAGTTCTTGCGTTCCATACACAGGGAAGAGTGATTTATTGGGGCTTTGAAAACTTGGAGCCACCAGAGTCTAAAATACTTGTTAACGAATTTAGTCGAGTTAGTGGCTATGAGCCTATCAATTCAGCTGGAAGCTATGCAGGCTATAAGGATTGGTTTATTCAGGATTGGCGTAGACCAGGCTTCACCGTTGAGTTGGGAAGCGGTACTAACCCTCTACCAATCAGCCAATTTGACAACATTTATGAAGAAGCATTAGGGATTTTTCTTGCTGCACTGTATATGTAAAGCTTTGAATTGACTAATGATTCCCTTTCCTTCAGGTACAGATAATAAGAGAACGTTGAAAAAATATAATACGGCATTTTCCAACTTGCCAGCTTTGAATTATGACAAATTTCCTGCAATTTTGCTATAATTCAAAGCGATACCTTCTACAATTATGGACTTCTACTGAACATGCTAATTATAGAAAAGTGGATGGCAGTTCATATGTAGGACCAAGTTAAATGATCAATACTAGCCACCTTTAGCGAGGTTTATTCAATGTATTATAGGAATCTGGTACGATTATAGTGGGCTCAGTAGTTGGAAGCAATCCACATGGACTATAGTGAATAAATTCAGTGCTTTCTCGGTATGTACCTCTTAATTAAGATTTTAGAGGGAAATATAGTAAGCAATCATTTTAAAAAAATCTCATACCAAAAAAGGTTGCATGAGAACCAACATTATCTATCGCAAGACGAATTATAAGTTTAAAAAGATCGCTTCCTACATATTTTTCATATGTGAGAAACGATCTTATGTTATTTTCATCCAACGTTCATCCGTATCTACTTAACCATTTTTACCTTACAAAAAAGGCTTTAGAAAGTCATTTAAAGCCTTTTAACAAGTATAAAAGAAGAAACTCTGGATGCTTCATTTTTTATAAAACATCCATTATTTTACGTTCCTCCCATTAATTTAATGATGTGCTTTTGGTTAAAATTCTGATGCTTTTGGATATGTGCTACGTTTACCTGTAATATACAGATATTGTTGATAAGCAACTTTGGCGACACTAGCATCTGACCAATCGTTGTAGAAAAAGGCAAATCCACCAGATTTATATTCTTCTCTTACAGTTTGATTGTTCGGACCCAAAATATTGACATATAAAGAATAAGATTTTGTAACTGTTATGAATAATAACCTATAGAGAAAATCGATTTTTACGCTTTAAATTTTATAATCATCTTTCAAGCTATGGGAGAATAAGGTAAGGGAACAAAAATTCATTATTTGAAATTGAGGGGGAGAAATTAATTTATGACGAAGCGTTACCTATATTTAATGAGTGGAATACAAACTTTTTTAGGTATCTATTTATTTTTTTTAAGTATGAAGTATGCATTTGTTGAAAGTGTAATGTCACAATGTTTCTTTGTAATTATCGTGGGTTTGTTTATGATTTTTTCTATATCCCGACAAGGGAATGAGAGTAAACTTTTAATAAAAAAAAGTAATCTTTTATTATTTGGTTATCCAATCATTCTAGTTATCAGCAGTATATTAATTTTTACGTCTATTCCTGCTTATACTTATCAAGAAGCAACTCAAATTATAGAGAATCAAACAGGTAATAAAACAAACAAACCCAAAGATTATAAGGCTTCAAATGGACTTTATTATATATATACGAATGAAGGGACATATATATTTAATCCTTGGGATGGCAATTTCGCACTTTTAGATTGAGATGTTACTCAGAAGTTTTGGTATTCATCAAAATCCCTTTAAAACTAATACGGTGATAGATTATGATATATTCAGTTTTGGAATTTACTACTATTTAAGAGATTTAAAAATTTATTGAAATACTTTCTTCTATGATATATCCCCTATCTCCTACTTTAACTTTACTTCTGCCTTATCTTCTCATGGATAGACAGGTTTTATCTATTAAATAATAATCGCCATTAATAGATTTTGATAGGCGATTTTAGTAACTTTTTTATAATACACAGAATCCTAGTATTAGTGACCCCCCTTCTGTTTTTTAAAATTGGTACTAACCCTCTACCAATCAGCCAATTTGAAGACATTTATGAAGAAGCATTAGGGATTTTTCTTGCTGCACTATATATGTAAAGCTTTGAATTGACTAAGGAGGCGAAAGAAAAACGCCACTAACTTAAAGTGTCGTAGCTACCTACAACAATCCCCTGCATAAAAGGGGATTATTTTTATGCTTAAAATTACTTTGACAGGTAGAGTAATATTTGCTAATATTACTCTGACAGATAGAGCAATATATTGAAGTAGGTGACTTATGGTTCGAAGTGATATCATCCGCGGACACTTGGATTCCATTATTTTAAGGCTCATTTTAGAGAAAGATCGTTATGGCTATGAAATTTCTCAGGAAATAAGTCTCCGCACAAATAATCGTTTTCAAATAAAAGAGGCAACTTTATACGCCGTTTTTCAACGTCTTGAGAAAAAGGAAATTATTGAAGCCTACTTTGGAGATGTCTCCCACGGTGGCAAACGAAAATATTACCGAATTACCCCATTAGGAAAAGCTTATTTAAATGAGCTAGTGAAAGAATGGTCGGAAGTAAAGGAAATTATCGACTTATTTATGGAGGGCTTAGAATGAAAAAAATTAAAAATCATATTGATGAGCTTTTTAAGGACTTTCCTCGTAACCATGAAACGGAAATGGTTAAACAGGAAATCATTCAAAATCTTGAAGAAAAAGTATTCTACTTAATGGATCAAGGCAAGGAGGAAGAGGATGCCATTAACAAAGCCATCGTGGAATTCGGGGATATTGAGGATTTAAAACAAGAATTAGATGTGAAGGAGCCCGAAAAGAGAAACATGTCGAGATTAAATTTGGAATTTTCTCTATGGGGTAGCGGCTTAATTATTGCATTTTTTATCTTTATAAACATTTACTATACCCCCCATACAATCTGGGCGATTTATCCTATTTTCGCTATTTTATGGTGGCCACTCGCAATGTACTTTGTTTGGTCACGTAAGAAATGGAGTGAATAAAAAATGAAAAATTTAATTAACTTTTCCATTGCAGGTAGTTTAATGACCATGATATTTTTAGGAATCGTCAATTATACAACATCACCACAGACAGCATGGTTTATTTATCCGTGTTTATTACTTTTGCTATGGCCTATTACTTTATTTTTTATGCTAAAAAAGATGTATAAACCATATTCACTTATTTGCAGTGCTATGATAATTGCATTTCTTATCATTGAAAATTATTTATATTCACCTGAGCATTTTTGGTTTATCTATGCGGTTTATCCAATCATCTGGTGGCCAATTCTTATGTACTTGGATGAAAAAGCAAAAACATTAAAAATTGCACTAATAGGCTGTGCAACTACCATCATTTACTATTCCTTATTAAATATTATTTTATCTCACCCATATCCATGGGCGATCTATCCAGCTTTTTTAGTCATGTGGTGGCCCTTAGCTTTATACCATGCACAAAGAAAAACATTTGTAGCATTCTCTGTTACCGCTACAGTGCTTATCAGCATCTTTTTCATTACAGTAAATGTCGTCTCCTCACCAGGAGTAATATGGGCAATCTACCCAATTTTCGTAGTCCTGTGGTGGCCCCTAAGCATGTACTTTTATGTTTATAAAAGAAAAATGTACATCTCAACAACCCTTCCTAAAAGAATCTAAACAGAGATAAAAGAATAATTTATTGGAGCGTGAAGATTTATTGATAATCCTGATGGCGATAGCATAGGTAATGTTATTCAGTATAAACATGGACTATATACATCCCAAAAGACTTTATTACAGGTCGTAGTAAATAATCTATTGCCAACTATATTGGAGGAATGGATGTACAATAAATTTATAAAATAAAAATATTAAAAAAAAGAGTACGTTTTGAATTAGTTATTTTCAAACAGTACTCTTTAAATTTGTCCTCTGCCTGCTAATATTTTACCCTTTTCTGCTTACCCATACCCTTTCATGATCTTTACGTCTTATAAACGATATTCTCCTACACCATAAGTCACTTTATAAATATACTCACAATTAATTAGTAATCATTATTTTTATAAGTAAATAAAGGATATTATAGGAATCCGTCTAATATTAATTAATTAAAATTACTCCCTTTAAAACTCAATAGATAACAAAAAAAATTTTGCGGCAAATATTTAACTTAGGATCATTAATAAATAGAATCTATAAAAAATAAAATATTTTGTAAGTCGGAGGAAACGTTGAAAAAATTAGAACAGAAAGTACTTCGTTATATGACTTTTATTTTTGCAATGATTTATTTTAATTTTAGTTATTTTATAGAGAATGAACTGAGTATAGACAGAAAATTTAATAGAATGCCTAATTTTAAAGAGGCATTACCTACTGTTTCTTTGTACTTTGTAATTGCACTTTTAATGACTTTATATGCCCGTAAGTTCTTTGAATCTAAGGTTATTTACCTTATGATCCTTTGTTTCATAATTATTTTCTTTTTAATATATGGTTACTTTGAATATAAAGTAACTTACAAAGCATTAGGTAGTTGGTACTTTCATATGATTATTTGTATTCTCTTCTTCATCTGTAATTTCGTTTACATTTTTTTAGAAACTTTTTTTACAAAACAACAAATAAAAGATTAAAGCTTAAGTAAACACTTCAGAAGATATGTAGCACATATTATTTACTTACTATATAATTTAGCTATTAAATATTTTAACAGGCTGTGATACTATGTCAGACAAAGACCAATTACCTTATGTAGAAGTCATTATGCGAGAAATGCTGGAAATACAGCAAAAATCGAAAATGTTTGTCAACCTCCTATCTGAAGGGGAATCATTATCTCAAAATCAACTAATTCTTTTACTTCAGTTAAAAATTAATGCTGGTATGAAAGCAACCGAAATTGCTGATTTCTTCAGTGTGACTCCTGGTGCCGTGACATCAATGTGCGACAAGCTGGAAAAATTAGATCTAGTACAGCGTGTTAGAGAAGATGGAGATCGACGGGTTGTAAAAATGGTTTTAACACATAATGGTGAAACTAAGGTTCAAGATTTATTTTTGAAGTTCTCCCAAGAAAAACTTACGGATATGGCTAAGGTTTTGAATGAAGTTAATCAGTTAATGAAAAAAATTTTTTAGGATTTCATAAAAATGAAGTCCTCATAGTGTTGAAAAACTAAATGGTCAAGGGACTCTTTGTGAACACTACTAAGTCAAATGAAGGTGATTTCCGTTCCAGGCTACTCGCTTTCCAGTGGGCGAGCGACGAGCCGCTTCCTGCGCTGACGCTCCGTGCAGGGTCTCGTCTGTCTCGCTATCCCACGGGAGTCGAGTAGCCTTGCACTCCAATCAGCAATAGTGTAGAACTTTAAATATTTTCTTCCTTCAAAAGTAAAGTAAAAGCATGTTACTCACCATCATTAAATGGATACAATAGTGACACAATTCTATAGTTGTTGTCCTGCATTTTATGGATAAAACCACTTTGACTTTACATAAAGTCCCTTATTGCTGACCCTCTGCTTTCGCAAAAGAAAAAAGTTATATCAAAGCTCCATTTTTGTGCAAAATAGTGATGGTTAAGACTTCCATTTATCACTACACATTTATGTGAAATGCCAATAGAACATACTATGAGCAAAGGTTGATTGGAGTGTAGACTGAGTGACTCCTCGGGGATTCAGCGTCACAGATGAGACCCTGGAGCGAGCACGCGAGTGAAGCGGCTCATCGGACGCCCCCAGGAAAGCACTCAGTCGGAACGGAGATCAACCCCTCGTTTTGAAAAAGGGCTATACTTTTTAATTTGTCACCTTGATGTCATTGACATAATAGTATTTCAACAACATGAAACCAGACATTCTTTAAACTGAAGAATGTCTGGTTTTTTTCACTACTTAATAGAAAATCTAATTTGTTACACCCTCAGTGACAACTTCTTTATTATAAAATTCTGGGTGCGCTTCTTTTAAGACAGAAGTTCGAAGCAAAACTAATGTAATCGTCACAATAATCGCACTAGTAGAGAGTAAAATAGCCGTTGCTGGTAATGTATCGTACAAAATGCCGTACACCATCATACCAATTGGCATCAACGACATAGCCATCGTTTCCATTAATCCAAATACACGTCCTCGATACTCTTCTGATATTAGCTTTTGCATATAAACACCAATAGGCATGTTAATACCCATTTCGAAGATTGCAAAAATAAAATAAATCACAATATAAAAAATTACAATCGTTAAATACGATAATTTCATCAATAACGGAAATACAGCTAAGCTCAAACTACTTGCTAGTAGCAATAAGCTGATTTTAGAAAAACGTAGCGGTACTTTAACCTCTGTCCTTGTCGCAAAATAAATGGAGGCAATGAGCATACCAAGAGCACCAGAAGCTTCGATAAAGCCAAAATGTGTAGATTTTACTTTTAGTAATTCAATAATAATGTAAGTCCCTCCAACAACAATGGCAGAAAAGAATAAATTAATCCATAATGACATCCACATTACTGTTTTAATGACCTTTTGTTGTTTAATATAGTGAAAGCCGCTAGTAAGCCCTTCCCATATCTTTTCCTTTTTCACATCTTCTCCTCTTGTACTATAAAGATTAAAGTTCATCGTTGCTTCCAAGAGGAAAGCAATTGAATAGGCAATCATATTGACAATTAAAAATACCTTCATTGAGAAAAATCCATACATCATTCCCCCGATTACTGGTCCCCCAATTGCAGCGACAGACACCGATAATTGGTTAAATGACATGGCACGCTGTAATCGCTCTGTATTGACTAATGTTGCGATAGCTGATGAGAAAGTTACACCTGAAAAAGCGGAGCAAATCGTATTAAAAACTGTTGCTACATAAATAGCATAGACTGACATTCCTACTGTTTCTGTATAGAGAAGTAAGCCCCCTACTGTTAAAATCGTCCCTGCTTGCGCAAGTAGAATTGTGCGTTTTTTCGAGTAATTATCAGCTACATGACCAGCTAAAGGTGCAACAAGTGCTCGCGGTAATACTGAACAAATCATGTTGGTCGCAAAGCTTGTAGCAGACCCCGTCATGGCTAATATATACAAACTAATCCCAAAAGATAACACATTTGTCCCTAGCATCGCTATCAATTTGCTGGCTGTAAATGTCCATAAATGATAGGTCGCCTTTTTATATTTTGCCGCTTCATCCATTTTAAACCCCTCCGATTTTTAACAAGATTAAAAAGTTTAATTTTATTAAACAAAATATATCACAGCTTCTACTTTTCATGCAAGAAAAAGTTTAATATAATTAAACAAAGGACATATTATGAATAAAGGAGGCTAGGCAGTGAACTCTTTGGGCACACGTATTCGCAATTTAAGGAAGGAACGAAAATTAACATTAGAGGCACTTGCTGGTGATCGCCTTACAAAAGGTATGCTAAGTCAAATTGAAAATGATAAGGCTAAGCCCTCGATGGAAAGTCTTGAATATATCGCGGAGCGTTTAGGGGTAAAAGCAAGTGAATTACTGGAAGAAATAGCACCTTCTACGATACGACATCTTCTAGAGCAGGTGGAAATTTTCTATGCAGAAATACAGCTTGGTGATACAAAAAACCTGCTGCAAACCATAGAAATGATTAAGCCTTATGTAGAAGAGCTCCCACTTAGCTATGAAGCAGGTCGTTTACTTTATATTTACGCGGCAGCACAATATCTTGCTGGCGAAACGACATGGGAGTCACCACTCAAACGTGCACGCTTTATGTTTAAAGAAATTAATTTACTGAGTCATTGGTTTGAAACCTATGTTTTACAGTCAGCCGTATTCATGGAAGATCGAAACTATAAAATGGCTTATTCCTGTATCTTACAGGCTAAGGAAGAGGTTGAGCAAGAAAATTATCAATTAGATTCACGAGATGCTGGAAAAATGGCTTATTATATTAGCATTTTTCAATTAGCCATCGGAGAACATGAAGCAGGTAAACAACTTGTTAAAGAGTCAATTGCCAATGCACATAAAAACCAATTTTATTATTATATTGATGATATGTATCGTATTGCAGCGTTCTGTGCCATGGTTGACAATGATTTCGAGCAAGCAGAGCATTTGATTACGAAGCTAGAGCAGTATCGTGTTTTTGTGGAGCAAGCGGATGTAGATGCTTTTATTTTCACATTACGAGCACATTATTATAACAATTACACCCATGATTATGAAAAGGCACTAGAGGAAATAGAGCGTTTTCGTCCACTTATGGATATGGGCGCAATTAAATTTGATAAAAACTTATATTATTGTGAAAAGGGTAAAGCCTTATACTTGCTAGGTCGATATAAAGAGGCTAAAGAAGCTTTTAAACATTTTACAAACATTCCTTCATTCATCCTACATCCATTTGATATTTTAGGTTTTAATGAATGCTTCTCCTATAAGGCACTCTGTTATGCACATTTTGGTGAGTTAACAACAGCCTACGAAATTGCAAAAATGGCCTATATGGATTCACAGGATTTAATCGATCTTCCGTATAAGCAAAAAATTGAAGAAACTTATAATAACATAAAGGCACAAATTAACACTGTGTAATAAAAATGACCTATTGTCACCAAATAACAATAGGTCATTTTTATTTTGTTTCATAAATTACTCATTTAAACTTAGTAAATTTGAAACTTTATGTATACAAAAAGTCGGAGATTCTGCTAATAGAAGCTCTTCTGCATGGCTCCCCCAGGTTACAGCACAGGTCTTACAACCAGCTGATTTCCCCATCTGGATATCAAAAATAGCATCACCAATCATAATACTATCTTCAATTTCTATTTGATAACGTTCAACTAGTTTTAAAATACCATCTGGGTGAGGCTTATAATTTTCCACTTGATCTGAACCGATGTAATCTTTAAAAAATTGAGCAATTTCAAGTGTCTGTAGATTTCTTAAAAGCACATCTGTTTTTTTGCTTGAGACAACAAAGCATTGTTTTCCTTGATAATTGAGCTCTTTCAATACGTTCATCATATCAGGGAAAAGGATTAGGGAGTCATTTTCAAATCTTTTATATTCCTGTCGAAAGGTATCCAGTAACCTATCGAACATAAAATCATCTAATTGTTCAGATAACATTTGTTTAAAAGACTGTTCAATGGGAATACCCATATAATATTCAATATCTTCTATACTTGGAATCTCAAGTTCTAGTATTTGAAATGCTTCCTTTGTTGCGAGAATACTGCATTGTTTAGAGTCAGCTATTGTTCCATCAAAATCAAAAATATATGACTTCATATCTTTTCACCTTTCTGCACTGTATAATCGTTATTTTACAAATTATACCACGAAATACCAACAATAAAAAAGAGTAGAGAAAAAAGTAATTTTCCTCCACCCCATCATAACCCTTACCTTTTATCCCTTCTCATTTCCTTCTGAATGTTGCGAAGAGCTTTTTTCGAACCACGCTCAATATCATGCTGAAGCTTGCGTTCTTTATAGTCCACAAATAATGTCTCCAAATCGTATTCTTCAGGATATAGTTCAGTTGCAGGTAGCTCTAATACCAAACGCTTGATATTTACCTCCATAAACTGTTCCTTATAAAACACTATAACATTAAAATAATTATCCATTTCTTTGTAAACAAGACCAACATCATCATAATCTAATAATTTTACTCGATCTCCTTTGGAAAATTTATAGACCGCTTTAGTGCTTGCTTTCCCTATGTTGGGTCTTCTAATTTTACTGTCATGAACCCGCTCTAGCTGATAATCCTTATTGTCTAAATAGTCCTTCGCACGCTGTAATACTGTTTTACGAATATTCATTTTCTGTGAAATCCAAAGCGCATTACTTTCTCCAGAGGTACCAATCATTAACTGATACAACGGCTCTAATGTTTCACTATTAAAGCGCATAGCCGCATTCATAAAATCGCTATGCATCTCAGAAAAACGTTTTATTTCACCATAATGGGTTGTGGCAACTGTTATGCAGCCCATATAATAGAATTCCTCTAAAATAGATATAGCTAATGCCGCTCCTTCGTTTGGTTCCGTACCACTGCCGATTTCATCAAAAAGTAATAATGTATGGTTATTCGATGCCATCATAATGTCCGAAAGATTTTTCATATGGGATGAAAATGTACTAAGAGCATTTTCAATACTTTGATTATCACCAATATCTACAAAGATTTTATCAAATACAGCCATTTCGGTTCCTTTTTCGGCTACGATATGAAAGCCTGACATGGTCGCCAATGTTAAAAGACCAATCGACTTGAGGACAACCGTTTTTCCTCCAGCATTAGGCCCTGTTATAATCAAGCTCCGATAGTCCTGACCGATTTCAAACGTTAATGGCACCGCATTCTCTGCTAATAAAGGATGCTTACCATTGATTAATTTGATAAAGCCATAATCATTCAAGCTTGGCTCGATGCCTCCTACTTGCTTACTATACTTAGCTTTAGCAAAAACCATATCATACTGACTGATCAACTCCATATTAATCGTGATCTCTCGTATATTTTCCATAAGAAGCCCAGATAATGAGGCTAAAATCTGATATTCCTCGATAGCTTCCTCCGCTTTCAGAGTCGCCAACTCTACATTTAATTTTGCCACCGCGCTTGGTTCAATAAAAACTGTAGCACCCTTAGCTGAAATCTCCACTACTGTACCCTGAATATGATTTTTATAGGATGCCTTAATCGGAATTGTGTAACGGTCATCTTTTTTACTAATAAAAAATTCTTGAATATAGGTTTTATTGGCACTACTATTTAAAAATTTCGTTAAGCGCTCTTTAATTTTTTCCTCTGTTGCTTCAATATGGTTTCGAATCCGTTTTAGTTCTCTACTAGCTGCTGAATCAACGCGATTAGCTTTAATCGCAAAATTAATCTCCTCTTCTATACTTTTAAATTCAGCCATTGACAAAGCATAGGATGCAAGAACTGGCGCAAAAAATTCCTTCTCCAACATAAATTTTTTAATTTTGCGACATCCCCGTAAAAAATCTGAAATGCTTATTAATTCACTAGGATCTAAAATAACGCCCTTTTCAAGCTTCTTGATGGTGCTGTCTATATTTGATACGCCTAAAAACGGAATATGCCCTTCTGCATCTAAAATAGCCCGAGCCTCTGTCGTTTCGTTCAACCGATTCCGAACAACAGATATGCTAGAACTTGGCTCTAATTTATCCAATAACTGTTTACCTAATCCACTCACACAGTAGCATTTCACATTTTCCTTCAATTCATTGTATTGTAACTTCTCAAGAGTAGTATAATTCATTGTTAATTGCTCCTCACTATGATTTTCTAGAATCATTCATGAAGATACCTATTCATTAGATAGCAATGATTTATATATAAATAAAACAATCATGAGTTTCTTACTTCCAACCCAATCATGAAATAGTTTTTTTCACAGAAAAAAGCCGTGGGGATACCACAGCTTCCACATTACAAAGGCAAATGTAATAGGCATCATGAAAAAGACCTCATCAACATGAAGTTAGTCAGAGCATTACACGCTTTATAAAGTATTGTAGGTATCTTCATAGGTTTGAAATAAAAGCATGACCAAATAAGGGGTTCCTTTTACTATAAATCCCCTGTCATCAATCATTTTATTTCGATGTAATTATTCCTATTTAGAACCTACTACACTCACAAAAAGCACCTCTCAATAATTATCATTGTTATCTAATTTGTCATTATCTTACTATATGCTATAAAAAAAGTAAAGGTGCTTCCACCTACAGTTAAAAATACGAAGAAATGCTGTCAGGACTATTTAGCATAAAATACCTTATATAGGAATTTCTCGAATAGTTAAAAAGAAAAAACCTGTAGAAAATTCTACAAGTTCTTATAAGCAGATTTATGATGAGCCTTCCTTGTTTCGATGATTTTTGAGCCAGAAAACAATAGTAAGGCTGCCCAAATAATACTGAATGCAATTAGCTCTACTTGACTAAAAGGCTCTTTATATAACACAATCCCTAAAATTAATACAATAGTCGGTGAGACGTATTGAATAAAGCCTAGTAAATAAAGCGGAATATTTTGTGCACCTTTTGCAAATAAAATTAAAGGTATAGCTGTCACTAAACCACTAACAATCATCAAGATGTCTGTTTTTACATCAACGTGTAAGAATGAGGCTTGTTGTGTGGTGAACAGATAGACGTAATAGCCTAATGCAATTGGTAAAATAAATAAAGTTTCTATAGCTAGCCCTCTTGTGGCATCAAGTGTAATTTTCTTTTTCAATACACCGTAAATGGCGAAGGATAATGCAATAAGCAGCGCTACCCATGGAACAGAGCCATAGTTAATCGATAAAATAATAACTGCAATAAAGGCAATTCCTGTAGCTACCCATTGTGCACGATTAAGCGTCTCTTTAAAAAAGATCACCCCAAAAATAACTGAAAGTAGCGGATTAATATAATAGCCTAAGCTCGTCTCAATTAAATGGTTATGTGTAACCGCCCAAATATATAAATACCAGTTCATAGATATTACAAAGGATGCTCCCGCCAATTGCCAGAAATGCTTTTGATGTGACCATAAATATTTTAAATCTGCAAGAAGATCCTTTCGCATGCCAAATAGGAATACTGCTATTACCGTAAAGGCAAAGGACCAAATGACACGTGATAATAAAATTTCCATACTCGGCACATGCTCAAGTAATTTCCAATATAGAGGAAAGGCACCCCAGAAGACATAAGCCAAGAACGCTGCCAAAACCCCTTTTTTTTCATTCGACATTCCTCTAACTCTCCTACTCTTGCTGAAGTCGATAATGACTTTGCGTAATTCTTAAAGAATAGACTAATTATAGGACTTTGCTAGAGAACTGTAAATGCTGAATTTACTTCCTACTTAGATGAATGCTAAGCTTTACCTTCAGATTCAAGCTCAGAAATATATTTTCGCACCATACTATAGCTAATATCTGGGTTAATTTGTCGTTTAATACGAATATGGATTTCTTTAATGCCTACACCCTGCTCTCGCATATCACGAATCATGGATTTAAGTGGACCAGAAAGTGACTCTCTTGATAATGCTGTGTATTTACTTAATTCAATTAATAGCTCTGTATTTTGTCTGCGAAGCTCCTTCAGCTCATCAACTGCACAATTATATTCCGTCAGCTTTTTTTGTAATACCGCATTTTGCTGCTTTAATTTTTGCACTTCCTCCACTAGCTGTATATTTTGTTTTTTTAACAGTTTTCGCTCCTGCTCCAAAATATGATGTTTCTCATCTACATCTATATGCATGGCATTATACAGCTCTTCTATATGCATCAATCCCTGATAGCGATTTTGTGGTACGAGTATAAGCGTTTCCGTAGTATTAACAGCAAGTGCTCCATCTTTTAATGTTTCACAAGACAATCTAGTTGCATTCATTTTACTCATTATCGTTTCATCACTCCACTACTAAAATATTCGTGTAATGGTATTGCTTTAATAATCATCTATCCGCGCCCTTCTCATTTGATAATCATTCTCATTTATCTAATCATAATCACTATTTTCTTTTTTGTCAAAGACAATCCATTAGACATTTTCCAATAGATAAAAAGACAAGGGATTCCCTTTTAATATCCTACGCAAAGAAAAGCTTCTTGCAGAGTTGTGCAAGAAGCTTTCTGGTTACATTTTTTTCAGTTTTTCGTATTCAAGCTGTAGACGTTCTATACGCTTACGACCTTCCTCACGATTTCTCGCTGTCTCTGCTTGAATTTGCTTCGTTTCTTGAATACCAGCCATAATCGTTTGCCATGTCGTTTCAATTGTTTCGATTTTTATGCTTGGGCTACCTGCTACACGTGCGATATTCACACTATTTTTACTAATATTCTCTGCATTTCGTACTAGCATTTCATTTGTACGACGGTCCAGCTCACTCATTGAATCTGAAATAAGCTTTTGACGTTTTAATGTTACGGCATGGATAAGTCCTTGCTTAAAGATTGGTATAGTTGTAACAAATGCAGAATTAATTTTAGCAATTAAATGATTATTCCCTTGCTGCATCAATCGAATTTGTGGAGCAGATTGGAATGAAACTTGCTGTGCCATTTCAAGATCATAACGACGTTGCTCTAGAAGATCCACAGCACGAAGCAATGTTTCATATTCCATTGCTGCTAATTGATCACCAGTTTGAGCTTTTTGTTCAAGCGCTGGTAATGATGAACGCACTTCATCAGTTCTTACCTCAATCGCTGCAACATACTTACTCAATGTTTGGAAGTAGTCTAAATTTTGATCATATAGATTCTCGAGATCAACCGTATTACGTTTCATCTCAACTTCATATTTTTGTATCTCACGATAGATTACATCCACTTCCTTATTCATACTATCATATTTGGATAGGAATTTTTCTAATTGTTCCTTTCCTTTCGAGAATAGCCTTGTAAGGAAGCCTCCCTTTTTGTCCTCCGCAAAATCTTGAGGATCAAATTTATCCATAATTCGATTTAAATTATTTAATAATACACTTGATTCCTCAAGCTTACTCGTTTTCATTGTTGCTAACATTTTATCTGAAAAAGTCGAAATGCCATTCGCTGTTTCTTTTCCAAGCTCTAGCATAGCAATTTGGTCTTTTACATCAATTTTTCGAGCTAATGTATGAACCTCAGGATCCTGCTTTAACGCCAACTGATTTTGAGCAATTTGAGAAAGCTCCTGCTCAGAAACAAGTACTGGTTTTTGCTCCTGTTCCACCTTTACTAATGGATTGGGCTGTAATAAAGGATTTTCTGATGCGAATGGATCTTTCGATTTTAATAGGTCGTTGTTGAATTCAGACATATTGATTTACCCCCTGCGATTTATCTTCTAATATTTACGATTACATAACGAAAAAGTTTCATTTATTCAAGCATTGCAAAAAATGAGTTAGTCAATCTATAGGAACCCTCTGAGTGCTCTAGTTGAAATCTATAATTTTTAGGGTTAGAAATATCGACAAAAACCTGCAATTGCTCACGATTATTCAAGATTGAGACTAAATCATCACTCTTAGGTACCTGTTGCTCAAGCTTGACAAAAAACAGTTCCTTCTCATCTGGTGATGCTGGACGAAAATTTGAGTTTTGTTTTAATATATCATCGATTTGTGCTTGCGATAACATAGCCTCAACCCCTTTCATAAATTATAGCTTGTTTTACGAGGAAATTCGACATAATCCATTAAATATTTGACATTGTTTTCTAGGTTTGACATGTTCGAACTAAAGAAGCAGCTACAATCCATAGCTGCTCCCATCATTTATGTTGTCACTTTTAAGACCGTTTTGATTTTTTGAATCACGCCGCCTGAACTATAAGTTAAGACACTACGTTTATAGAAGGATAGGCTAAATAAATAAGCGACAATAATCGTTGCTACTAAAATACCTAATGATAAAAGTGGTACCATCACCCCTATATCAGTAGCCCCAATGCGCATCGGCATAACCATGCCAGATGTAAATGGAATATAGGAGAATATCTTAATAATAAGTGTATCTGGATTGCCTATACCAGATAGCATTACATAGAAGCCAATTAATGTGATCATCATTGCAGGCATTAATACTTGACCCGCTTCCTCGACTTTGGAAACTAATGAACCAAATAGAGCTCCTACAATTAAATAGAGGACAATTGTCAATAGTAGGAAAAGTATTGCATAAATAACGTATCCCAGCGACAATTCCTTTACAATGCCTGTAGCAGCATCCCAAATAACTCCATTCTTCACAAATTTAGCATACACAAGGAATACCACTGCAATAATTCCCATTTGTGTTAAAGCTAATAACAGCACACCAGCAATTTTGGCCTTAAAATGGGTAGCTGGTTTGACACTTACTAAAAGCATCTCCATTGCGCGTGAGCCTTTTTCGGAGGCAATCTCTGTTGTAATCATAGATAAGAATGTGGAAATAAAGAAATAGATTAATATACCAACTGCATAGGACACCCATAGTCCTGATTGCTTTTCCTCTTCACTCTTACCACCAGAAGATTCCTCATTTAAGTTTTTATTGGAGATAATTGTTTGGGCACTCATAATTTGTGCTGCTTGCTCAGACGTTAATGATAACTGTTGAACAGCATAATGCTGACCCGCATATTGCAATAACGAAGATATAGTTGTTTGATCATTTAGTTTTAACGGTGTATACGTAGCAATTTCTGCATGTAGTTGACCATTCTGATCTGCTATTTTAACAATTGCATCAAGCTTTTCGTCCTTGACCTTTTTCTCCAGCTTCGATAGTTTTTTTTCATTCTGTATAAATTCCATATCACCATTGGATACGAACAATCCACTTAAATCGGCAGTTGTTTCATTCACAATGGCTATTTGCTTTACTTGATCATTGCCTGTAAATAACTCCTTTATATCCGACCAAAAAATTGCAACGGACATAGCGAGTATATAAAGACATGTCATTAAAATAAATGACTTTGATTTTAATTTTGATCTATATAGCTGTTTCATTAATAAATTAAACTTCGACAATGTTACCACCAACCTTATCCTTAAAGATCTCATCTAACGATAAGTAATCTAAACTAAATTTCTCAATATATTTGCCATTGGAAAGCTGTTGGAAAATACTTTGTGCAAAGCTCTCGTCCTTCAAAGTTAGCACTGTTTGCTCTTTCTCAACGCGTACATCTTTAACGCCTTCAAGTGTCAGTAACTGCGTAGTAGACCAATCTGTACACACAGCCAATTTGGTTTTCCCATATTGTTTCTTCAAGTCTAGCAAGCTACCTGAAAAAAGAGAGACCCCACGTTTTAATAAACAAAGGTGATCACATAGCTCCTCTACATTATCCATTTGGTGACTAGAGAACAAAATCGTTGTGCCCTGTTCTTTTAAAAGTAAGATGGCATCCTTCAGTAAATCTTTATTAACTGGGTCAAGACCACTGAATGGTTCATCTAATATTAAGAATTGTGGCTTATGAATAAAGCTCGCAATCAGCTGTACCTTTTGCTGATTCCCCTTCGATAATGTTTCTGCCTTATCTTTCCGTTTTTCCTCAAGCTCAAATCGGCTAATCCAAAAATCAATATCTCTCTTTAACTCCTCTTTCTTCATTCCACGAAGCTCACCAAAGAAGTATAATTGATCCTCAACCTTCATCGTTGGGAATATGCCTCGTTCTTCAGGTAAATAACCAAGAACATCACGGTTGATGGCATTCACAGGTTTACCATCCCATGTAATCGTTCCTTCCGTTGTTTCCTGCAAATCTAAAATCATACGGAAAGTCGTTGTTTTACCAGCACCATTTTGTCCAATTAACCCAAAAATCTCCCCTTTTTCAATCGTGAAATTAAGATTATCTACCGCTGTAAAATCCTTATATTTCTTTGTGACATGTTGTAATTGTAATGTCATTCTTTTTCCTCCCTATTAGTCTATGTAATTCTTGTGGCAGTCCGTTTTCTACTAATCCTCATAAATATGAGTAAGCAATTTTAATTTCTTTTTACGTTTGTGATTTCTAAATATCTCGATTATCAATAAGGAAATTAAAAAGACATTAAATAAGCAAATCCATGGGAATGCTTGGTTAAATTGATGTATAAGCATAAAAGGTAAAATATTTACCATCAATGCAAATGCATTTAATAGACAAACCCAGATAAACAATGTATTAATTCGAGATAAATATTTTATTTTTTCTGATTTCCCGGAAAATATTTCGAATGGTCCCTCTTCTTTCCTTTTTCTAAAGTACGCCCATACCCCAAATGAATATACATGTTCAATATTCATTGTATCTAAAAAATCATAGTAATCTTTTTTTCGTTTTAACACCATTTCATTGCGATAAATATATTCGTCAGATTTGCCATATTCAAAGAGAAAAACGAATGGCCAAAATTTTTTTAAGTGCCAGCCCTGTTCTGCCATGTTATTAACCCATTGTTCTTCTCGTTCATGATCAATAAAAAAACGAAATTTAAATATTTTCACAGAGTTATCCTCCTCTCTAATCTGTAAACACATCCAATTCCTTCTTCAAATTTTTACGCACTCGCATAAGCTTAAAGATTGGTCCCACTAATAATATAACGATGAGAATATTAGTACTATTCAGTAGTAATTTCAGCATATCTGTATGCTGTCCTTTGAAAATACTAATAAGCCCTGTTAAACCAACAAACAAATTCAGTAGGAGAATCAATAACAGTAACGTAATTTTTTTGGACAAATTATTGATTTTAGTTTTTTTATCAGAATAAAGTTCAAAGGGTCCTTCATGAGCAGGCTTTCTAAAGAAAACAAAGTTTCCAGAACGGTCTACTTGTTCTATTCCAGATGATTTGAGAAAGTCTAGGTACTCATCTTCATAGGAAACACCAAATCGCTCCAATTCATCATAGCGATAAATATAGCTACCTGGTTCATCTTGCACAAATGTAAAACGAATCCAAGTAAATTTTTTTAAATGCCATCCTTGACTAGCCATCTCATTTACTCTTTTTTCAATAACATATGGATTCATCACTAACCAATACTTATGCAAAGTTCCCATCCTCCCTCGTTATACGGATACCATTGTCAAAAAGTTCCCTTAATCTTAAAATTTCATAGTGCACAACTTCTTTTCCACTCTCAGTTATTACATATTCCTTTTTTCGTCCATCATCTTCTAGTGCTTCAATCCATCCTCGTTCCAATAAGGTTTTTATCGCACCATAAATCGTCCCAGCTCCAAGCCGAACACGACCATTACTCATTTCCTCTACCAATTGCATAATCCCATAACCATGCCTCGCGTCAAATAAAGCTAATAAAATATAATAAACGCCCTCTGTTAATGGCGGATGCTCTTGTGTCATACAAATCCCCCCTATATCGCACAACAATATATCGACCTACGATATAATAAAATATATCAGCAGACGATATAGTTGTCAATGTTATTTCATTTATTTACAAAGTAATTATTTGGGTCAGCTTCATCATAATTTCTAGGTTATTTATGTTGGTATAAGCGTATTTTCTGACTTGAGTAGATTTTGATTCTACCTGAATATTACTTCCTGCCACCTGAGCACTTTTTGGGTCTACCTGAGCGATTCGCTTCGTCACCTGAGCACTTTTTGGATCTACCTGAGCGGCTCTCTTCGCTAACCTGAGCACTTTTTGGATCTACCTGAGCGGTTCTCTTCGCTAACCTGAGCACTTTTTGGATCTACCTGAGCGGTTCTCTTCGCCACCTGAGCGGCTCTCTTCGCTACCTGAGCACTTTTATTTCTATTTTTATTGCATACAAAATCACACTATGCTAGCATGTAAGTAATCACTTGCATGAAAGGAAGTAATTTTTTGTCAACAAAAGGGACCGCTGATCGAATTATTGAAGCTGCATTACATCTTGTCAGTGAAAAAGGTTATACCGCAGCAACTACAAAAGCTATAGCTGAATTAGCTGAGGTCAATGAGGTAACTATTTTCCGCCATTTTGGTAGCAAGCAAGGCATTTTAAAAGCCATCATTGAAAAGTTTTCCTACTATCCTCTGATGCAACAAGAGCTCACTACCAATGTGACATGGGATTTGGAAAGGGATCTATTGAATTTTTCTCTTAAGCATTTTAATTTTTTAATGTCCATCAAAGACTTTGTCATGATTGGCTTTAAGGAAGGTATGCAATTTCCAGAAATTAATGATGAAATTGCGAATATCCCACTCCTTATTAAAAATGAGCTTATTCATTATTTGAAGGAGATGCATCAAAGAGAGAAGATTAGAGACATCAACTTTGAAGTAGCTGCACTATCACTAATCGCTATGAATTTTGGACATTTTATGTCACGAGCACGCTTAGGAACAATTGTTTCAGAGGTGCCAACGGAAGAATTGTTGCAAACAAGTATTTCCATTTTTTCTAGGGGACTCGTTTCCTAGAAAAAATTTTCTATTCAATGCAAGTAAGTACTTACTTATATAGGAGGATTATGATGAAAGGATTACAAGCTTTATTTCGTATAAAAGAAACATATATTGGTATAGTTGCTACTATCGCTTTTCAAGTTATCTTTTTTTCCGTTTGGATGACAGCCTATGATGGTGTAAACGAGAGAGCTGAGAATTTAAAAATTGGCATTATTAGTGAGGATCATGAAATGGGTCAACAGGTAGCAAATGGACTAAAAACATCACTTCCATTTGCCCTTGAAGAATTTACTTCAATAAAGCAGGCTGAAGAAGCGTTGAATAAACGACAGATTCAAATGATAATGCATATTCCAAAAAACTTTACTGCACAAATTCAAGCGGGAAATGAAGCAGAAATTACTTATTCCATCAATCAAGCCAGTGCAAGTATGATTAAAAGTATGATGGAGAGTACCGCTAAACAACTAACAGAGGAAATCAATCACAATATCTTTCCAATAAAGCAAGAGAAATCGATTAAAATGTTTTCTCAAAAATTCACCCAGCTTCCTTTAGAACAAAATATGGCACTACAAATTACAGATTCAGTTGAAGCTACAATTATGCAAGTAAAAGATCGCTCAATTGAGGCCACAATTATTAAAACAAATAATGCTGAAGGATTTGCAGCAAACTTTGTGCCACTAATGGTCATCATCTCATCATTCGTTGGGGCGATGGTAATGATCATGCAACATCAGCAGGCAGCACAACTAGTGCAAACTCTCGTTTCGAAATGGCAATTGTTCCTAGCAAGGCAAATCATAAATATTGGTGTAGCGTTTGTCTTACCCCTGCTAACAATAGGATTAATGCATCTCTTTAATATTTCTAGTGAGGAAAGTTTTTTAACTATTTATCTCTTTCAGGCATTAATGTTCTGGGCATTTCTATGTGTCGCACAAGTTTTTGTCATGATTTTAGGCAATTTAGGTATGGTCTTTAATATTTGTGCCCTTTCACTACAGCTTGTAACATCAGGTGTGCTTGTGCCAAAAACTATGCTTTCTGATTTTTATAATACGCTTGCATCCATTCTTCCAGCCACTTATGGAGCAGATGGCTATTACACGATTATTTTTGGTGGAAGTGCTGAGAATCTTCAGCAGAACAGTAGTGCATTAGGAATCATTATTGTTGTCACATTGGTCATTTCCTCTATAGCCGTCGCTCTTAAGAAAGCAAAAAATACAGAGGAAAAAACATCTTCTACTGTTCAATAGAAAAATGGTAAAAATCCGCTTTAAAAGCCTTCGCGGATTTTTACCTTTAAATCAATAATCTATTCCTTCATGCTCCACTGCCGCTTCTTGAATTTCATAGAAAGCCCAGTGCCCTGGTGTTATATCTCTAAATTTGTTCTCTATCGTCATTTGAATGGGGCCTCTTTCAAAAAGATGATTTAACACCTTAACAGCCTGCGCTCGAGTTAATTCTTGTTCAGGACGAAATGTTCCATCCCCCACACCAGTCATAATTCCTAATTGAGAGATACGTTTAATAGAATCAGCAGCCCAATGCTTCTTAGAGACATCAATAAACTCTTTTGCTTCATTCATAGACTTGCAGTAGTTAGCTTGTTCCAAACTACTTAGACAATGTCTATCTATCCAACGCATTGCAATTACTGCCATTTGGGCTCGTGTAATAGTTCCATTAGGTGTAAATGTATTATCAGCAGTACCTGTCATTAGCCCTAAATCTCGAACATATTCAATTTCATCATATGCCCATGCTTGTTGAATATCTCGATAGCTGATTGTATGCGCCACAGGAACCTCATTTTGAGTTAAATTGCGTGCTAACATAGCTGCCATTTGCTGACGTGAAATTGCTAGGTTAGGACGGAAAGTGCCGTCACTATATCCTTGTATATATGGATAATGTATAGCTTTCTCCTCTTTAGACATATCTTCTTCAATAATATCAATAATTTTCTCTGGTTCTTCTATATAAAGAATGGTAAACGTTGAGAAATGGTTAACATCGAATTCAATCCCTTTTAATATTTCATCAAATTGTGTAATTCGGCCATAAACAAGCTCTTTGGTACCATTACTATGTTCAATAAAAATAGCTAAATGCTCTATCTGTGCCTGTGTTAAATTAGCTGGTAGTGGGAGTACGAGTGTAACAGGACGACTTTGCATATTAGTTTCAATCGTAAGCGGACGTCCTAGCACCTCAACAGCTGTATTTTTCCCAGCTGCTATTTGTCTAATCTTTTCTTCCTGCTTCATACGATTTTCAATATCACTTTTTTCTTTAGCAGTTTTAACAGGCACCAAACGGAAGTATAAATTATCTGTAACAGAACCTAATGATGCATATGGTATCATTACAGCACCATTTACTGTACGAATTGAAATACCTGTATTTAATGAAGCAAGTGATAAACTTGGAATTTCAATCATCGTTTCAGCAACCTCATCTTTTTCATCGGGAATAATAATATAAGCAAAGTTATTTGGCATCTCAGTTAGATTTTCTGACACTTCTTTAGCACTTTCTGGTGTAATCGTTATTTTATCCTTCACTTGGCCGTTAGATTCGATAGTTCTGGAAATGACTGTATTAGAAATCCTTTTTCCCTCTTTTTCCAGTACATTTATAAAGATTTCTTTTTTTAATGAGGTTATTGGCGGTTCTATTGGTGATGATGGATAGTACCCTGAAGATGGAGCCTTCACTACTTGTGCTATATTAAATGTCATATCCACCATATTCTTTGCTTTAATTGTAATTGATGCATAATAATTGCCTACGGGTAATCGATTCTTAGCCTTAATTGAAAATGTTGTGACTGGATAGTCTTTATCTAGCTTTGATAATAGAGGCTCCGTTAATTCAAAGCTATCCGCATTTGTCCCACTAAGCACTATGCTTATATTTTCTAAATCTGCTGTACCAGAGCGTCTAATGGAGATTGTTTTTGACTCCTGTGTGCCACTTCTATAATCAGATAAAAGCTCACTTAATATTTGATTATCAATAGATTCAATGGAGAAAGTTGGAACTTCTACCCATTTTGCATATAATGTTTGATTTTCAGCAACTATATCTGCGTCAAAATCCCATGCTTCCTGCAATAAACTATCCTTATACCAACCATCAAAAATATAACCATTCCTTGTTGGAGAACTAGGTCTATGAATCTTTGTGTTATTTGGGATATTCTCATAATCTACTACTTGGCTGCCACCCTGTGAATCGAATTTAACCGTGAAAAAAAGAGCCGTAAATTTTTGAATTCTACTATTCCCAAAATCAGCAACATAGATACTTCCCATGTGATCTACTGTAACTCCTGTTGGGTAGCTAAACTCTCCTAGCTCACTTCCTTCACTACCATCCGCTTTCCCCCACATTCTCCATTCATTTGTCGAGATAGTTAGTTTTTGAATACGGTTATTATTACTATCAGCTACATATACATTTCCTTGTTCATCAATCTCCAGGTTAAATGGTTCACTAAATTCCCCAAGTTCGCCACCCGGGACTCCACCTATTTTTTTCCATTCACTCCATTCATATGTATGAGACACTGCTCCATTTTCACTACTATTTTTTATAAGCTTGACTTTTTGAATACGATGATTTCCAGTATCCGCTACATAAATATTTCCCTCATGATCAACTGCTATTCCAGCTGGTTGCTTAAATTCGCCCAAACTATTTCCAGTTAAAGGTAAGTTTTTAGCATTGACCCTCCCCCATACTATCCATTGATCCGTAAGAATATCTAATTTTTGAATACGTTGATTCGTTGTATCAGCTACATAAACATTACCTAGGGGATCTACTGCAACACCACTAGGATTATGAAATTCACCTGGATTAATTCCTGAGGCATTATCCAATACATTTGGGCCTTGATATTCTTTTCCCCACTTACTCCAAACACCTGTCGCCACATCTAGCTTCTGAATGCGATGATTTAATTTATCTGCCACATAAATATTTCCTTGACTATCAACAGCTACATCAGCTGGATAATTAAATTCACCAAGAGCACTTCCCTCTTTACCATCACTATTACCCCAATAACTCCATACACCTGTTGCAATATCTAGCTTTTGTATACGATTGTTATCAGAATCAGCAACATAAATATTTCCCTGTGTGTCTGTTGTAACACTATTGGGATAACCAAAATCTCCTAGTTTGCTTCCTCCATTTCCAAGCTGAATCCATTCATTGGCTGCTAGTACTTGACTTGAGAACATTGTAAATGAAGACAGTAACACAACTACACTCCAAATAAGTATCTTCTTTAAGTATTGATTCATAGCTCTCATACTTCTACTCCTTCTATAATAAATTGCGCCTACTTTGATTTATTATAGAAGGGTAATATCTCAAAAAACTCTCAAACTATAATTTCCTCAACAAGGACAACAGTCTGAGTGTATTATTCGTTAATGGCCAAATCGTAAAATAGCTGCTAGTTGTTTATTTAATGTGCTCACACTATCTGTAAAATCCAGACGATACCATTGAATAATAAGACCTATGATTGCATTTGCCTGGTATGCACTGTAATAATCAATAGCTATTTCATCATGTAACTTATGCTGAGCTGTAATATCTCCCTTTAAAAGAGAATAAATTCCGTCAAATAGCATGTAGTAGTAGGTTAGCGGAACATTTTTTGAAAAAACAATGCGGTAAAACATTTTAAAGCGCTCAATATGATGAAAAATTCGTATGGTATTTGGATCTAATTGGTTCTTATCTAATGTTGTTACTGCACGGTAAGGTTCCTCATAGGAATTATACAAATCCTCCATAATTTCCTGAAAGTATTCCTCGAATAATCCTTCCTTTTGCTCATAGTGCAAATAGAAGGTTCCCCTATTCACGTTTGCAACTCGACAAATTTCAGCAATTGAAATGTTTTCGAGAGGTTTTTCACTTAATAAAGTCATTAAGGCATTATGCAAAGCTTGCTTTGTTTTAACAACTCTTAGATCATTTGCTTTCAAATTTTCTCATCCTTATTCAACAGATTTTTTATATGTGTTCATTACTAGACAGTTCTTTGTATTTTGTTTATTGAAATCGCTTACAAAAATATTATATTATTTTAATGAACACATGTTCAATATCTAACTTCATATATTGGAGATATGTTTATAAATGTTTGGACATTCTCTAAAAAAACCACATATATAGGAGGTCCTTAAGATGAGATTGGAAGGTAAAGTAGCTATCGTAACAGGTGCCGCATCAGGTATGGGGAAAGCAATTGCAGAGGGTTATGCTAAAGAAGGCGCAAAAGTTGTTGTTTCTGACTTAAATTTAGAGGGTGCACAAGCCGTAGTTGAAAGTATTCAAGTAGCCGGTGGATCCGCGATTGCTGTACAAACAAACGTTGCATCAACAGATGATCTACAACGTTTATTTGATGAAACAAAGAAGGCTTATGGACAATTAGATATTTTAGTAAATAATGCTGGTATTATGGATGGTATGGAGCCTGTGGGCGAAATATCTGACGAACGCTGGGATAAAGTATTTGCTGTGAACACTACAGCCGTAATGCGTTCGATGCGTATGGCAACAGAGATTTTCCTAGCACAGGGACATGGGGTATTTGTCAACAATATTTCTGCTGGCGGTCTCTATGGGGCTCGTGCAGGTGCTGCTTATACTGCATCTAAACATGCTGTCGTTGGTTTAACAAAAAACACAGCGTTTATGTATGCAGATAAAAACATTCGCTGTAATGGTATTGCGCCAGGTGCAGTAATGACCAATATTGCCTCTACTATGACAAATATGAGTGAAGTGGGTGCTGCTCGCCAAGGACTTGGTTTGGCTATTAATCCACGGGCTGGACAACCAGAGGAGATTGCACAGCTTGCTATTTTCCTTGGTTCAGATGAAGCGAGCTTTGTTAATGGCCAAGTCATCGCTGTTGATGGTGGCTGGACAGCTTATTAAAAAAATTTAGAAAGACACAACTCAATCCAAAATAGGTTGAGTTGTGTCTTTTTGGTAAGATGAATCAATTTCGCCTTAGCGTAACTGTAGCTGCCAGCTGCCGCTTTGCTATCGATACAGATATACGAATATGTTCATACGTCTATCGTAAAGCTACGAATTTTTGCAGGCAAATGCTCTGTAGGATAACCGACTGCGTTAATATAAAATTTCCAATCAGCACGTTCATAGACGCTTTGCTCGTGACAATGCCCGAAAATATAGTAATTTGCTTGCAAGTTGATAGGGTGAACATAGCAATACGCACGACCATAAATGTTATGGCTTTTAATAAAAATGGGTGGCACATGTGTAATACACACATCGATATGCTTCATCTGCCCAAAGCCTTTTTTCTCTGCTAAATGCTCCAGTCGAATATCAAAATCCTGTATAAGCTTTGAATCATTCATGTACCTTTTAAAAAACTGAATCTCAGCATAGTCCTCTAATGCATACCAATTTGTTGCACCTGCAAAGATGTTCCCTTCAATTGCAATCGTTTTGAAACGTTCTAATAGATGAATATTTTGCTCATGTTGTAATAAATGTTTTAGTTCGTCTACACGTTTTTGACTGCTCTGCCCATACAAATGCTTCTGCTTTGAGATAACATAATAATCGTGATTGCCAAGAACCCATATCACATGTGGGTAATGCTGTCCAAAGTACGTTAACATCATGACACTTTGCTGATTGTAATGTGACAAATCCCCTGCTATAACGAGCACATTTCCTAAAGTTTCAGGTAACATGGAAGCTAAAAATGCTGTTGTTGTTTCATATAATATATGAGGATCTTTACTATATGGTATATGAAAATCCAAATGCAAATCAGAAATATAATCTATTTTCATAGTGCCCCCCTTTTTAGTGATATATTATACAAGGTAAAAAGCACATCATTTTCCTCTATAAAAAATAATTCTGCTTATTTTTTTGATTTTATTCTTACTACTTAGACAGTTACCATTAAAATAAATCGAAAAATCATTTTACATTGCTTGTATGGGACCGAAAAGAAAAAGACACACGCTAGGATAAATAATTCATCCTGTATGTGTCTTACTAAACATTAGTTAATACTTGTAACTTTTTTTGAAGAGAATATATAGCCTATGAAGGCACCTAGAAGAGCTGGTAATATCCATCCTAAGCCAATATCATAAAAAGGTAAAAAATCTGAATATAGCTGTTCTACTGCTTCAAATAGACCAAGTTTTACTGCTGGTATACTTGTTGCTAATGCTCGATAACCATCAATTAGACTAATGAATAAAGTGAAGAACATGGCGGTTAAATAGACTGCCTGCTTATTTTTAAATAACGAAGAGCTAAGTGCTAGTAAAACTAACACAATCGCAAGCGGATATAAGAACATCAGCGCTGGGACAGCGTATTGAATAATATTTGTTAAACCAAAGTTAGCGATTGTAAATGATACTAGGCACAGTATGAACACAAACCATTTATAACTGATTTTTGGGAAGACTTCGTGGAAAAACTCACTACAGGATGTAATTAAGCCAATACTTGTCTTTAAACAAGCAAGGACAATAATGATTGCCAATAAAATAGCTCCAAATGAGCCAAAATAGTGATCAGCAACTGCTGCAAAAATTAAACCACCATTCTCGTATGGACCAACCGCCTCCATACTAGATGTCCCCATATACGTGATAAGTCCGTATATGAGCATCATTAATGTCATCGCAAAGATTCCTGAAGTCCATGTGGCCTTCGCAATTTCCTTTCGATCGGTAATTCCTGCACTTTTGATGGCATTAATAACAACAATCCCAAAGGCTAATGATGCTAAGACATCCATTGTGTTGTAGCCTTCTTTAAAGCCTGTCATAAATGCTGCATCTATATAGTCACCCATTGGCTGCTGAAAATGCCCCATCGGCTTTACAATACTTGTAATAATTAAAATAAATAACACAATTAAAAAAGCTGGTGTTAAATATTTACCGATATAATCCATAATTTTTGCTGGATTTAATGAGAAATAATACACGATCGCAAAAAATACAAAGCTAAATAATGCAAGTAGAAGTGTTGTATGTTGTGCTTGAATATATGGTTCAAAGCCAACAACAAAAGGTACTGTTGCTGTACGTGGTATGGCAAAAAATGGACCAATCGTTAAATATAGCGCTAATGAAAAAATCACCCCAAATATAGGATGAACACGACTCGCTAAATCACGTAATCCGTTACTACCTGATAAACCAATAGCTAGTATACCGAGAAACGGTAAACCGATAGCTGTTACTAAAAAGCCTATTAATCCAAACCAAAAGTTAGTGCCTGCTAATTGCCCAAGCTGGATTGGAAAAATAAGATTCCCTGCTCCAAAATACAGTCCGAAAAGCATTATACCGATAACTGCATAGGTTGAGAAAGGTATTTTCTGTTGCATTTTTGATGTACTCCTTAGATGTAATTGACGATAGCAAATTATTTTAATCGAATGATTTTTCACTACAATTCAATCATAGTATCAGGCATTTATTATAAACACAATAGTTTTTTCGTTTATCCTTATTCATCCAGCATAAACGGGCATAAAGGAGCTTACTTCAAGGGTGAGAGGACTCAAAAATTGAAGTAAAATACTATTCGTAAAAGTCCTATGCATTATTACTTCATTTCTAATGCCAAAAGAAAAGAGCTGTCAGCAGACAGCTCTTCATAGTGTTGAAAAACTAAATGGTCAAGGGACTCTTTGTGAACACTCCTAAGTCAAATGAAGGTGATCTCCGT
>NZ_JBYTBB010000053.1:0-38685 GCF_058788755.1 Lysinibacillus sp. FW301-JW8 | reverse complement strand
CTGAAAAAAACTCAGATAGCTGGCCATTCGTCATGCGTACCGATAAGGTGCGCTTATTTTTGTATTTCGGGCTTACGTTGATTTAGCTATTTTTAACTATTTTATCATTTAATTATATGCAATGGTGACCCTAAGATTTTTTGTGATGAATAGTAAAAGACCAGGTGCACAATAATCTGTGATCACCTGGCCTTTTTATGCGTGTTCGTTTGTTTACCTTGACAATGATAGCGTAACACATCATCCTAAACAAATTCTGAACAAATAAAATTATATTTACTGAGTTTATTATTGAGATGTTTAATAATCAGTTTTGCCCTAAAACATCACTGTCTCTTGTAGAATATCAATCTCTGATTAAGGGTTTATCCATTCCATAATTGAATTACTTGTACTTTTTATAAGAGCAAGATACTTTAATAATGTTGGCTTAACAACGTTTTACACTTTATAAAGTCGATGGATTAATTAATACACTCTTTAGTTCAATAAGCTAAATAAAACAGTCACTAATTGATTACCCATCAAACTTTTACTTTATAATTCAGTGCTAACTCATCCCCTGGTAATCCTCTTATTCCCCAATTATGTCTTGGCGTTTCAAAAATTGTAATTTCAACATCTTGAGGATGGATATTCAATTGGCTATTTATCCGTTCAAATAATAATTTAAGTAATTGTTTTTTAGTCTCTATCGTTCGGCCTTCAAACATACTAACCTCAATTATGATATATGATTCAGTTCTTTCACTTGCAAAATAAAAATCCTCTTTGTCCATAGGAAAAAAGCGATGGAATTTCTTATCTGAAGGAAACTCAAGTGCATCCATCATACAAGAATGTATAATATTCGATAACGTTTCCTTAATAGGATTTAAACTGTCCTTAACACCATAGATTTTAATTTGCCCCATTGTCACTTCACCTCTCTCGTCTCAACTAGCCATCGTTAAATACTGTTCTATAAAGAGATATCCTTTCCATTCTACAAAGTTGTAATTTTATTCAAAAAATATACTTAACGTTACGGAGTTCAATAATGTCATCTGTTCTTTTCTCTAATAATTTTTTATCCTATTATATTATGTCTTCTTTCTTATGCCTAATTAATTGATCTATTACTGTATTAATTATAGTAACAATGACTAATAATAATATAAATTTCCAGATAAAATTCAAATTGAAGTCTTCAACCGTATAGATGAAGAGACACACAATTACTCCCATTAATAAGGCTCTAATGTGCACATTCATCAAAAATCACCTTTTTCTATTACCATTAAAGCTTATATCCAATTATCCCCATGTGATATTACTTGTAACATATTAAATTGCAATATCTTTGCTAAATCATAGTGAACAAATTTTAGAAGCCTATTTTCTACTTTTAACAGACAATTTCACAATCTCTTCTGACTAAAGTAACGATGATGCTGGTGCTTGAATATTCGAATGCCGACTCATATCGAATGATACTTAGCTTTAAAATTAATTATTGATTATGTAATACAAAGTGAAGCATGATGACATTCACACATATCTTCATTTCTACATTTCTATCAATTAATTGCGCTTTTCTGAAATCTATAAGTTCCTTTTCTCCCACACTAATAATTTTTGATAAGCTTCTGGTAGTTAGCCTGTAATCCGATAACAAATCATTTAATATTAAAGTTACTCTTTCTTTTGCATCAAAACTTTCAAACCCGAAATTTAACATAGTCAATTTATTCTCAATTTTTTCTTGTTGTTCATTCGAGATATTTCCTTTATGATTCAATAAATTTTCCAACTCATTTATAGATAAGTCTAATATTTTAGAAAGCTGTTGATGATTGAAGTTAAATTTTTCAACTAATTCTTGAATCTCTTCTATAAGATAATCAAATTGTGATATGTTAGAAACAAAAGCTACTTCTACCCTATCTCTGAATTCCTTCAAAAATTAACACCTCCATATCCTAATTAAATATTTGTTAGTCTAATATACCAGTATACACTATTTTTTCTACTATTTAGGCTCTTTATCATAACTTATAGTTGACTTCCGCTCCAGTCAATACTATTACGATTAAAAATGTCAACCACATCTTTTGGTGTTGAACCTTTATTCATTATAATTGCTAATTTTCCCCTTATTTATCCATTATGAAATAAACAAAGTGTATATTGTTATATTCCTTCAATATAATAAAAACCCTCCACAATTGTTCTGTGGAAGGCAAAAATCCCAAGCACTTGTGAATTTTTTAAAACTCTCAACAAACTGAACACATAAAATGTAGCTGCTGTTGATTCACTTACCTATAAGAATTATGTGTAGGATGAAATAGGTCTTCTTCTGCTTGTCTAACAACTGAAAAATTCTCCACATTGTAATGACCATGGAGTGTATTATTGTGATGTTTAATAATTTGCTCTGCCCTTAAAACATCACTGTCAGTTGTTGAATGTCCATCCCCGACTAAGGTAACGTCCATTCCATTAACGGTTGCTGTTCTTACTGCACTATCAATACAATGCTGTGTGGAGCAGCCCATCACAACAATATGTTCCGTCTTTAGGGATTGCAGGTATTCTAGAAGCTTTGTACCGTAGAAGCAATTGGTAGCCATTTTATCGAAGAGTTTTGCATGGCTAGGTACATAGATACCACTATGAATTTCGAACCCTTGACCATTGCCTTCAGCAACGTCAAGATCCCTGATAAAAATTATAGGTATATTTGCTTCTAATGCTTTATCAATCACAAGGTTAATATTATAGATTAGCTGATCTTTCTGAAATACAGCATTTTCTTCATGATTCCCATCTAAAAGTACTTGCTGGACATCAATAATTAATAATACTTGATTCAAACGATTTTCCCCTTTCAAATTGAGGAAAACGCTTTATTAGTTAAACGTCTTCCCCTTTTTATACACGTTAACATTATATTTGATTACCATAATATCTCCCCCTCAATTCAAATTCTTTCAAACACGGAAATTTTATCACAAAATTCTAACAAAAGACACCAATCACTAAAAATACTTGACAAAAAAACTTTTTTATGCAATAATTTACTTTTATGGATTAAATTTAAAAAAATAGGATTCTCCTGGTCAGGGGAATCCTATTTTTTTTGAAGGAGTGTATTTACTTGAAGAAAAGTGAATCCAGTTTAACTTCATTAGTCGCAGCATTTAGCAGAGCCTATCATAGTCAATATGATATCCCTAAAATTTTTGATGACTATCTTGCAAAAGATTTAATAACACAGCTTGAGTTTAACTTCTTTCAGCAGAAGTCTCCCACCTCAATAGATGGTGAGATGAATGCGAATTTAAGCTACTTTTCAGAGGTTGTCCAAACACCCGCTGAAAGAAGTTAAAGCCTCCAGCGGATGTCACGGAATCGGAAAGGAGTTCTTTGTGTAAGCACAAAGCCGATTCCGGACGCAATTATGCCAAGGCATAATTGATAAATATCCAAGAGAATATGGTTCAAGGCATTCAATTCTTTAACAGAGATATAGTAAAGGGGGATTCCGAAGAGCTCCTAAAATGGATTGTCCAAGTACAACTCTCCCCTACTCCATTAGCCCGTGCATCGTTTTGCGAAAAAGTTCTATTAAATGAAATCAGATTGGGCGTACAGCAATATGTTATTCTCGGAGCAGGTTTAGATACTTTTAGCTTAAGACATCCAGATTTAGAAAGCACCTTGGAAATCTTTGAAATAGATCATCCTGCAACTCAGGAAATTAAAAAGAACAGATTAGATGCTGCTAATTTTAAGTTACCTCATAATCTTCATTTTGTACCAATGGATTTTACAAAGAAATTTTCCTATCAATGCCTAATGGATAGTGGCTTTAACAATAAAAAAACTTTCTTTAGCCTCTTAGGAGTTTCGTATTATTTAACAAAAGAAGAAATCTCAAACTTGTTCAATCATTTATTTGCATATATGCCCTCAGGCAGCTCAATCGTAATGGATTATGCAGATGAAAACTTATTTCAAGAAGAGGGAATTTCCAATCGAGTAAGCAATATGGTAAAAATGGCTGCTGCTAGTGGTGAACCTATGAAGTCATGCTTCACTTATAATGAAATGGAAACGCGCTTAGAAAAGTCAAATCTACTAATTTATGAGCATTTATCACCTAAAGCTATTCAAAATCTTTATTTCAACAAACGTGAGGATTATCTAACAGCCTTTGAAACAATACATTATATCCATGCAGTAAAAAAATAACGTTATTTCAAATTGCACTTTAGCATATCCATTTTGAAAGATTATCTTGTTAGAAAATTTAAAGTAATTTCTAGTTAATTTTTATTTTATTTCTCAGGCAATTAACTATTCAAAAATAACGTTCTTCTCATATTAATAGTAATGTAAGCTGATTTAGTCTTACACCTCCGAGCTTTGTTACTATGGGTCACTTATTTTTATAAGTGGCCCACTTTAATGAAATTCTTTGAAAATAAGTTTGATTCTTTACTCCCCACAATCTTATGGCTATCCTCGATTTTTATTAACTCTAAACTATCTTCCCTTCCTTTAAAATAGACACGCTTCCAAAATACAAGCCATTTTCTTCAATAGGATTTTGATTATTTCTACTTAATTTTGCTTATCCTTATAAAGATATGAATTCTTTATTTCAGTGTAACTGGAGGTGCCTAACATAAAGTACTCACTATTCTTACTTCTATCAGTTCTACTCATTCTTTTGTTAGGTGGTTGTTGGAGTAAACGAGAGTTAAATGAATTAGCAATTGTTGCTGCTGTAGGTGTTGATCGAGTAAATGAACAATATGAAATCTCCGTACAGATTATAAATCCTGGACAAGTAGCATCAAAAAAAGGGACAAGTCAATCTCCTGTCATCGCTTATCATGCTACAGGAAAATCTTTATTTGAGGCTATTAGAAAGCTGACCACCTTAACACCAAGAAAGCCCTACTATTCACATGCTCAAATTATCATTATTGGAGAAGAATTGGCTGAGGACGGCATGAATAATATATTGGATTTATTTCAAAGGGATCCTGAGGGTAGAAGTGAGTTCAATATTTTAATTGCCCGCGATACAACAGCCAAAGAGGTATTAAGTATTTTAACGCCCTTAGAAGATATCCCCGCTAAAAATATGCTAAATGCACTAAAGAGTTCAGAAAAAGCATTAGGGTCAACAGACTCTGTTATTTTAGACGATTTAATCAATTCATTAAGCGGTAAAGGAAATAGTGCCGTTTTATCAACGATTGAATTGCACGGAGACAGCGTAATCGGGAATAATCAATCAAATGTAGAGCGAATACAAAATCCTGCAATACTACAATTTGGTGATTTAGCTTTATTTAAGGACTATAAACTAATAGGCTTTTTAACAATGGAGGAAAGCAAAAGTTATAATTATATGAATAATCACATTAAAAGTACGTTTGAAATATTGGCCTGCCCTGAAAAAGGAAAGCTCACTACTGAAGTAACAAATTCAAAAGCTAAAATAACAGGAAGAGTACAGCATGGTCATCCTAAAATTAATATACACCTAATTGTTGAGCAAAATGTTGCAGATGTAAATTGTACGATTGATTTAACCAAACCACAAAACATTACCGCCTTGAATAAAGCAACAAGTGAATCAATTAAGAACAGGTTAGACCACACACTCGATACACTGCAAAAAACATACAAAGTAGATGCTCTGCAATTCGGTGAGATCCTCTATCGTCAGGATTATAAGGGATGGAACAAAATCAAAGATAATTGGACATCCTTATTTCCTAATATAGACGTCAAAGTACAAGTCACTGTGAAAACTCAAGGGATTGGCACTAGTTTAAATAAAGATTTACAAAAATCTAATTAAAGCTATTTTTAAAAAGTACCGATGTAAAAAAATCCGCTTCGCTATGCAAACATATTGCGAAGCGGCAACAATGAACCAAAGAGTGAAAATTAATATCCATACTTTTAAGATTGAAAATTATTGATCACTATACCTAAACGTTTTTATAGAAATTAATAATGTGAAAGCAAGGCATAGTGATAAAAGCAGTAAGGATTCCCCCCAAACACCAAAATTATTTTGAAATGCACCTTGAATTCCTCTCAAAAACCATTCGAATGGATTTATCCTACTAATAAACTGTACAATACTCGGCGCCTTTTCCATTGTAAAAAATGCATTACTGCATAATAGCATTGGCAACATCATGACATTTGCTGTCATACTTAAATGTCCTTCATTTTTTACAAGACTAGATACAAAAAGGCTTAAAAACACAAAAGCTAATGAAGCAACTAATATAACGGGTGTCATATAAAAAAGTGAGCTAAAGGCAAAAGTTAGTTCATGAATTACTAAAGAAAATAAAAGAACGATGTAGGATAGGATAATGGCAATTAATGCCCATGAGCTTGAGACACTGACAATATATTTCCATAAGGGAAGCGGTGTTGCATGTAATAAATGATAGACGCCTCTCCTTCTTTGTGATAATGCAATAAATGCAGTCGTCATAAATGTGTAAAAAAACACACTTACAGCAATCATTCCCTCTGTATAATTCCCTGCTATGCTTGGTAAGAAAATTTTTAAAGCAATGATAGCAGTACATGGCATAAATATAGACCAAAACAGTAAATACATATCTTTTATGCTGGATTTAAGATTCAAAAAGAAAATCGTTTTCATTCTATCGCCCCTCACTTCGTTAATTCAAAAAATAATTCTTCTAAATGATGCGCTTGGTATTTTTCCATTAAATAACTGAAAGAACCATTTGCAATGATGCTCCCCTGATGCATCATTAAAATCCTGTCAGCTACATTCATGACCTCCAACATATCATGAGACGAAAATAACACAGTAACGCCTTGCTCTTTTAGTTTTTTAATGATTTGTTGAATTTCCTTCTGCCCTCTTGGGTCTAATCCTGCGGAGGGTTCATCTAAAATGACTAGTTTGGGATTGTGTAGGGTTGTCACAATGATTGCTAGTCTTTTCTGCTGTCCTAATGATAGTTTTATAGCTGGCGTTTTTTTTACTTGCAATAAATCAAAGGCAGAGAGTTTTTCATCCATTGCTTTACTGGAAATTGATATTCCGTAGAATGCGGCAAATAATTTGATATTATCCTCCACTGAGTAACCCTCAAAGAATGGGGTTGATTGGAGCTGGGTTCCTATCTCCTTTTTAAAATCAGATTGCCAATATTCTATTGTTCCACTATCTTGCGGCACAATACCAAGAAGCATGCTGATTGTTGTTGTTTTTCCAGCACCATTTGAGCCTATAAGTGCAACAATTTCACCTTCTTCAATATCAAAATTTATATGGTTGACAACACATCTTGTTTTATAGAATTTTGTTAATTGATTTGCAGAAATTAACTTTGTCATAAATTCTCTCCTTAATTAACATTGTATATTCAACTTTGAATATATGGGTAATTTTTAACTCCCTCATTTGAGAGAGTTTTCTTTTTCCATGATATCAATAGCCTGAATGATAAATTTTAATTGAACATTTACAATTTCTAGCATATGATCAAATGCCAGTTGAGTTAGTGCTGGTATTTCACCATACATCGCAAGCTGTTTTGCCTCATATCCTACTTGAATTGCCTTTTCTTCCTTTTCTAAAATCTTTTTTTGCTTCTCTAAAGCTTCTATCGCTCTTGTTATAGGAAGTTTAAATGCAAACGATATCCCTGAATATAGTGTTGTTGGATACACTACAGAAGATTTTTCAAGAGCCTCAATAATCAATTCTTGCTCATATTCTTTTCCTTTGTCAGTAATTTGGTAGATTGCCTTTTGCCTATGACCTGTTGATTCAATGCTAGCTACCTCTATATATCCATCTTTTTCAAGCTTTTTTAAAGCATTATAGATAGAGCCAATTAGCACTCCACCCCAACGCTCCGCATCACTCAATTCAAGCATTGTTTTAATATCATAGCCAGTCATAGGTTTTAGTCCTAACATTGCAAGCACTAATAATTTTGTCATAATAATCACCTTTTTATATTCAACGTTGAATAAATTGAATATAACGATTTTTCATTTTTATGTCAATAGGCTTTTTATCAAAAGATTGCAGCTGATGAAGCGAAAAGTACCGACACCGCTGCTAATTTATATTGATATCATATTATTGCACCATCAGAGCATGTATCAATGAAGACTGCAGCAATAATTTCTTACTACAGTTTTATTGCAAGATCTACATACAACTCCATTATTAATTCAGAAATCTGCTATGATTTGGTAAAGCGATTTGTTCGAATTCAGTAGCCAGCTTATGCAAATTTTTTGTAAGCTCTTCGCCCTTCATGGGCAACCCATGTCCTGTTAATGCAACTGAAGGCTTTAATGCCTCTAATTTTTTGATGGATTCCCAAGCAGCTGGCCAATCCGTCGTAAAATAGCGTGGAGGTCCACTTATTTCTTTTTTCTGTAGTAAAACTTTATAGAGTGATTCCTGTTTTACCGTAACAAATGCATCGCCAGCAATCAATACTCGATCATCCTCACGAAACAAGGAAATATGCCCTGGTGTATGACCTGGCGTGTGAATCCAGCGAAAACCATGCATAAATGGTACACTACCATCCAATGGAAGCTGTTCAATATTATCTCCTAAATTGATGGCTTCATTTGGAAAAATGGATGATAGCTTTGCAATTAAGCCACCATTCACGATAGGATCTGGTGCTGGGTAATTTTCTTTCCCTGTTAGAAAAGGTAATTCTAGAGCATGCGCATAGACTGGCATACCCCAGTGATCAATTAAATCAATAATTGCACCAACATGATCAAAATGTCCATGGGTTAAAATTAATGCTTTTGGTTGACAATTTGCAACGAATCTCTTCTCGGCAATAGAAATGATTTCATGAGCACTTTTTGGCATACCAGCATCAATTAAAACAAATTCCTGTTTATAAGGATCTCCATAAAGTATAATATTGACAATTTGAATCGTTTGTTGATAAAGATCAGATAGAACTTCAATACCATCTCCACTCCAAATCGAAGTTGCTGGTATATATTTATAATCCCCACCATAATTCATATCTTTTTGCATATTAAACCTACTTTCTTCATGTACTATATACCCTTATTTTCCCTTTCAACAACAAAAATATTGCAAGAAAAAAATGGATAAAAAAAACCTGTAAGACCTTAGTGGCTACTCCCACTAAAAATCGAACAGCTTCTTAAATGTTAATCTCATCTTTTTTATTGAAATTTGTGACCCACCTAATAAATTACGATATTCTTAATATCTACATGCAAAATTTTTATATTTAACAATTATTTTATAAACTTCACTTAAAAGCATTTACCATTAAATTTACAGCACTTTTTAGTTGATCATTGGTTACTACTTCAAATAATTGCACATCTATTACAATATTACATACTGATCCTTCTATACCACGTTCTGTTACAACAATTGTTTTCATTTTGCCCACTCCCTTTCTTTTGTGTTATTCACCAGTAGATTTACATATTATTAGCACCAAAATATCCCCAAACCGTAGTTTAACTATTTATAATTCATTTGGGATAAGATCCTTTATTCCAATCAATTTTCTAAGCTTGGTCTTTTATATATTTCTGTGCGAATATAATATTCCTGTGACTGTATGTACATCATGTTATCAGCTGGGATGAAGTCAGCTACACTTTGAATAAATCGTGATAAAATAGACATAAAAAACTCTATATTTACATGATATACTAAATTTGTAAGTACTAATTGCAACAAGAAAGAGGGATTTTATATGTCCAAAAACAAGCTATTTATTAAGGATGTTTCTGAAAAGGATGTAAAATTTTCCGTAATAATACCTGCTCACAACGAAGAAAAGTATATAGGGGAATGCCTAGAATCAATTGCCAAGGCTGCACAACCTTATAAAAATCAGGTTGAAGTGATTGTTGTACTAAATCGTTGTACGGATAAAACAGAGGAAATTGCTAAGTCATACAATTGTGTGACATTGGAAAATAACGATAAAAATTTATCAAAAATTAGAAATGCAGGTGCTGAACTAGCAAAAGGTGAAATCCTGATTACAATTGATGCTGATACTCGAATGACAGAACACTTGTTATTAGAAGTTGAAAAGCACTTAGCATCTAATCAATACATTGGCGGAGGCGTGAACGGAAATTTCGAAAGAATTTCCCTGGGAATAATTGTTTCAACTATGCTATTGATTGTACCTATATTGTTTAAATATGGATTTATTTCTGTAGGAATTTTTTGGTGCTATAAAAAAGATTTTCAGGAAATTAAAGGTTTTAACGAGAAGATGCTTATGGCAGAAGATGCTGACTTTGCAAAGCGATTAAAACAATGGGGTAAGTCAAATGGAAAAAAATATGGGACAATTAAGAATGGAATGATGACTTCGTGCAGGCGATTTGACCATTATGGGGACTGGGTTTTACTTAAACGACCTGGTATGATTTTAGCTTATTTAAGGGGCAATAATCAGAAGGCCGCTAATGAAGCTTATTATGACGATCAAGCAAGATAATAATAAAGTAAACTCAATTGCTTATTATTATAGATAATAAAACAGATAACTATATGGGTTGTCTGTTTTTTTATATGTATTTTTCTCTCCAGATTCTAAACAGAAATAAAAATTAGATAAATGCATCGATTTTTTCAATTTCAAACGAGCTGTCACTCAATCGCTACTAGAAAAAGCGATAAACCCATTTGCCAATAAGCTTCCTTTAACTAAAGATGGGCGTTGGGAACAAACTGTTCTTATCGGTAAAAATGGTTACATTTTTATTCTGGTGAAATTGTATAAGAATATACTGCATATTACTAACCTAATAAAATGATAAAAATTTATATAAAAAACCCAGACTCAAGATTATTGAGTACCTGGGCTTTGGTGTATAGTTGAGGAATGGTGCATCTTAACCCTTTGTGCAGAAGGGAAAAGTTGCACCTGAATTATTATATCAATTCAAGTATTGAATCAGTATCCAACAAATGGTTTAAAAAGAAATTTAATCACATAGAATTGGATAATATACATTTTTAACTAATATTATCCAATTATTTTAAAATCTTTAATTATACTTACCTGTTCCCATTTCTTATTCTGATTACTACTAACTTAAAAATAGAAAAGATTAAGACCACCCCTTCCTTAGTGATCTTTTATGGTTTATTTAAATTAAAGCCCTCATTATCCAAACACCAAATTACTATAAATATTGGAGAATTAACTGATATAACGCTATGGAAAGTCCTAAAATACTTGCTTTCATTTTAGATGGATGATATCTTTTACTACGAAACAAGTAAAAGAAGACTACTATAAATCCCAAGGGAATCCATAGTTGAAAGATACCTTCTTTTGTACCGAGAGAAAAAATTGGAGTAATATAAGTGCTAATTAGAAAGTAAAAGAAAATCGTAAAACGTCTTGTTTCTAATTGCTTGCTCCACCTTACTAAACAGAAAATAATAATGATTGCGATAATCGTAATATGTAAAGGAGGTAGAACGATAGTAACGTCTCCAAACCTGAATTCCATTCTGCATTGCCCTCCTCATAGGGCATTCACCTCATTCAGTATGGTTTAGTTTCGTCGCTACCGTTATACCGAATTTTGGGAGGTGCCCATTTTTTATTGGTTTAGAACCCTTGAGATTTAAGGGATTAGAATTATGAGTTTAACTCAAATAATAAATATTTGAAAGTACTGAATAAACTAGTTTAAAGATGAATCAATCATAAATGATTCACGACACCCTTAATAAAAACTATTGTAGAATCATAATACCTATGCACCAAAATGGAATTGGTAACAACAATTGTATAATCATACATATTGCACATATTTTTAAACTTTTCTGAGATATGAATTTATCTCTAATTAAATAATAGATATAAATAATAATATTTGATAAGGCTGCTATGATTGCTGCTCTCATATAAATATCTAGATCTTCGCTGTAACCAAATAATGACCCAATGACTAATACTGAGAAATAAACAATTGTAAATAGAATACCTATAGTAATATTAAATATTGTATATACTTTCATAGCATACCTCCTCAAAACCTACTGTTCAAATTCATGAAGATGGAATTGTATAATTCCATGTGCATTGAAAGAATAGTCTAGAGCTTCTTCACCTGCAACTATTAAATCACTCAACTTGTTTATTTTCGGGAAGTTTGATTCTTCCAAGGTAACTACTTTATCATTTTTTCTTGCTTTATATAAAAACGTTCCCATTTCTTTACCAATCCATGTACCATTTAAACGTTTTCCCCCCGCCACCAATTAAACTACTATACAACAATGGTGCCAAAAGGTATGTCAATATAAGCAAGCTCTACCTCTGTATCATGTGGTACTACATCTCCTGTAGCCTCTCCAGTTTGATAGATAACTGTGCCTGTTACTTTGTTATAAATTACACGATTATCGAGTTCCATATTATCCTCCTTTAAAATCTTGAATAAAAACATAGAAATGTCTGCGGATTATCTATTCTCATAGGAAATCCATTGTTAAAAGTTACTGTTACTGTATAGCTACCATTACCTAAGTTATTTACTTGCATTTTTTGTACGTAGATAGAATCTCTAATGTATCCAACTCCAACATCTAGAGAGTATCCTGCATATAATACAGAGCCTCGAGAATTACAAGCACCATTCCAAGGTTCAAAATTCATGGCTGGAGTTGTCAGCGTTACTGATTGACCAGCATTCATAGATGGCAATTGAAACTGAGGGAACTCTGCTTTCTTAACTCCTGTAGGTATAGCTCTAATGTTAGCTGCCATTTGAGCACCAGTAGCTGTCGGACTAGTTGGTACACCTTTGTCAGTGATTGCCGCAGCTACATTTGTTTTGACATCACTGACAGATTGCTTTAAATCTTGCATACTAGGAGACCAAGCACCCCACGTACCATCGTACATGTACCTGCACTTAAAGTCAGGATGGTTATAGCCGTACGCTATCTGCAAACGTGTAGTATTTCCAAGTACACCATACCACCTATTCTCTATATACCACCAGCCGCCTCCAGCATTGGCATGATTGGTTGTGAAAAATTGTGTAGTTTCTGTGTCAGGGTCGGAACCTTCTCTATTAGATGCTACAGTCTAAAGGTAATAAAGTTTTTAAATTGAATGGATTTTGATTCATGATTTCCTCCTTGCCCAATTTAGTTACTCGAGATGAAAGACAAAATAAAAAGCCACTCAAAATGAATGGCTTGATCACTTTTTTAACTTATATCTCTTTCTAAATTTAAAGAGCATCATTCTTTATGTGAATGATACTCCTCTAAAAACCGCTTACTTATGATACGGTTCACCGTACCAGTCCTAAGTGCGGTTTTTCCAACTATTTGTTAGTGGCACCACGATTTATTATAATCGCTCTAAATCCTGGTATTCTTTCATATAAGGACCATCCTCTGCAACATATGAATGATACAATGCCTTTACTGCGAAATTTTTCTCTAAACCCATTTCAGATTTTAGCTTTTTTAATTCATCATGCAACGCTCGATGTTCATTGATAAGCTTCAGCATAATTGATTTATTATATTTCATAACATCCGTCCTTTTCCATGTCAAAGCTCGCATTATTTGTTGAAGCTATATTACACCATTATCACTCGTAATCGCAAGAGCTTCCTTTGAATGACTCATACACTTGTACTTCACCTACAATACGTGATCGTGTATATTCCATTGTCATCATCCTTTCTCTCCGTATTCATCAAGCCAATCCTCGAATGTGATGTAAGGTACAGTTCGTTTTGGCGGCTTAATTTCATCTTGAGCTTGCTTTAATGACTGAAGATGCGTTTTGTTTGGTAACAACTCGTCAATTCTTTCTGCCAGTTTTAAAATTATTCAAGAACAATTAGGACATAGTGACATTGGGTTAACTATGAACACCTACAGTCATTAAACTAAAGAGGATAAAAAAGATGCTATTGATTTATTTAATAAAATATTATAGTTTGGTCGCTTTTTGGTCGCTTCCTATTTTCAAGGTCCTCAATCTCAATTGTAATTAAACATTGTGGGGACTTAATACCAAACCTTATTCTCTCTTTCAACATTAAAATTATTGCAAGAAAAAAAACGGCTAATATAAAGAAAACTGCAAGATTTTAGCGTTTTCCCCACTAAATCGAGCAGATTTCTAAAAAGATTTCAATTGTTAATTATCACTTACGAACAGCTTCAAAAGTTACCAATCCACTTTCTATAGAAGGTTTTTTGTTATGGGTATAATCCGCTGAACACGTTATATTAGAAAAACCTATATTTTTCAATATTTGTTGAAATTCTTCAATTCCATACCATTGCAATGGGAATCTCTGTAGTTCTGTATCTATTAATTTACCATTTTTCCACTTTTCATATTTTAAAACGGTAAGAGTGGTTTGATTGCTCCAATCCATCTCAATGGATTTACTTTCTAACGCTATCCCCTCGGTGTCTGATAGCTGATAATAGGAGGTAGTGACTTCTCCTGTACGCCAATGTAATGGCAGTAGCAAGTCCAATATAAGTCGCCCACCTGGAACCAAATGATGATAGATACATGTTAATGCATCAATTGCTTCCTTCGAATGCTCAATTAAACAAAATGTTCCTGTTGGCATAATCACAGCTTCATATTTGGTATTTAATGAAAAATTGCTCAAATTACCTTCATAAAGCCTTGCATGTAATCCTCTTTCTGTGCATCGTTTTCGACAAGAGGCTAGCATCTCTGGTGAATTATCAATACCATCTACATCAAAACCCGTCTCTAATAAAGGAATAAGGAAGCGACCAGAACCTACCCCTGCTTCTAGTACCTTACCCTTTGTTCCCGTTAATCGATGAAGATAATATTCAATATCCCCATTTATGGAATGCCCTACTGGTTTTGTAAAATCATAAAGCTCCGTGCTTATTGGACCATAATAACTATACATTTCAATTCCTCCGATTTTATGTAGAAGAATCTAGTAAATTTTCTTCCACACCTCAAATTTGTTTGATGGTAAAAAAGAGCTGACTGTCATCATAAATCCCTCGCTTTCAGTAAAATATAACAAAATTATACATTTTAATTCAACTTTAATCAATATCATATTTTAGAATTTAATAAATAAGAGCTGCATTGTCTTAATTTTACTTCCATACTTTTATCAACCATTCAGGTTCATTTTAATTTACAATATTAGCACAAATTATCAAAAAGTAAGGTTTAATTGTCGTTAATATTATATACAGAAAGGGGCTATGATATGGATTATTTTGAAAGAATACAAAACGCTATTGAATATATTGAGAAGCATCTACAAGATGAATTAATTATTACTGATATATCAGCAAAGGCTTACTTCTCTGCATTCCATTTCCAAAGACTTTTTCAAGCCATTACTGGTTTTTCTGTTCAGCAGTATTGTCGAAATAGGCGGTTATCTGAGGCAGCTATACTATTAGAAACTACCTCCAACAACATATTAGACATTGCAATTGCCTTTCAATATAGCTCTCAGGAGGCTTTTACGCGTGCATTTGCCAATTACATTGGTGTAACACCCGCAAAGTATCGCAAAGAAAAAAATGTCGTTCCCCTTCAAAATAAACTAAATTTTATGGATTATAAAATGAAGGGAGATTTTATCATGAATAAGCCTGAAATGACTTATTTAGAGAAAAAGCTTATTATTGGATATGAATACCATACTACCTTACATGATGAAAAATATTTTATAGATATTCCTGAATTTTACATCGACTTTGGAAAAAATCATTATTATGAGCGAATTTCACATAAGCTAGCTCCAAATTTCGCTTATGGAATATCTACTAACTTTCAAGACGATGGACAATTTTCCTTTATTATTGGCGAAGAAGTAAATAGCAATACTGAATCCTCGGACAATGGCTTTGTCCAATATGAAATTCCTGAGGGCAAATATGCGGTATTTTCTTCTAATGGAGCTGCAGAGGCAATTCAAAATATACGATGCTATATTTACGGAGTTTGGCTACCAAATTCTAATTATGAAAGAAATGAAGGTCCTGATTTTGAAATAACAGATGTAATCAATTCAGTTTATCCAGACGATATGAATATAAAAATTTACATTCCAATTAAAACCTAACAAAGGAGAGAACATCATGAATTTAGCAAAGGTATTTGAAGAATTCCCAATTTTAAGCTCAACGAAGCTAGAGTTAAAAAAAATAGACAATCGCCATTTACAGGAACTATTTGATATTTATGATAACGAAAAAGTATTTGAGTTTTGCGGGATAATTCCAAAACACAATCTTCAAACTGTCGGTAAAATGATTGGTCATTTTGATAGAGACTATCAGAAGAAAAGCAGAGTAAAATGGGGTATTTTCCGAAAATCTCAGAATGATACATTAGTGGGCATTATTGAAGCAATGGATTTTAATCAGAAAGTAGATATGGCAACAATCGGTTACTATTTAGCTGAGGTATATTGGGGTAAAGGCATTGCCACTGAAGCTGTAAATATACTTGTAAAATTTTTATTTGAGGAGGTCGCAATTAATCGAATACAGGCTGAAGTGATGCCCCTGAATGAACCATCGAAAAGGGTACTACTAAAAAACGGCTTTCTCAAAGAAGGGCTATTAAGACAGGCTTCACTATGGTCTGGCAAAGGTGTAGTGGATTTAGAAATATACGGCTATCTTAAAGAGGAATATAATGCCTAAATAATCTCTTACAGACTAGAGCACTATGTGATTCTGGTCTTTTTTTATTAATAAAGCTATTTTCAACTTTTTAGTTCTTCTCCCAATTTTTAAAAAGTAAAATCTCAAAAGGTCATTGTACCAGCTCCACTATGCTTTCATATCATAGACAAATTATAGAACTGGTACCAGCAAATATTCCAACAATAAGGGAGAACAAAGTATGGAAGATGATCGCTATCTAGAGCGTATCAATTAGAATTTAGACAATCGTCATAAATTTGATAAATGTTACTGTGAATCCAAAACATATTAATGTAATCATGATAAAGGCTACGATAAAGAAGACATTGAGTTTGAAGATACCGATACTTATAAAATATTATAATTTTAAGGATGTTAAGCAAAAACAGAAAAATAACAACAGGACTAATCATCATTACAAAGAAATAAATACCAACAATTACAAGGGCTGTGCTTATCAACTTTTACAATATCTTGATCCTGGCACATTAGTAGACATTTTACTTGCTAAAGGTGGTAATTTTTTAAATGTTTACTTCTTGTATTTTGATGATCCAAGTAACTGTGTGTACTTCCTTCAAATAGGGCAGCCGCTATGACTATTATTATAGATTGTGAAAGAATTGAGGCTATTCGTAAAATTTAAGGCTAGCTGAATAAAAAACAGAGGGCTCTTCCAAAATTGGGAGTAGCCTTTTTAGTGTATGGTGACTTATGATAACAGTGAATATATTTAACTTCTTTCAACAATGTTTTTTGTATCGAAAGCGTAGCGGCAGACACAGAAGTCTCCCACCTCTATAGCTAGTGAGATGAATGCGAATTTAAGCTTCTTTTCAGCGGGTATCCAAATATCCGCTGAAATAGAGGAACTCAGTCTAAGAACGCCACGTCCTGTGGCAATCTATCTGTGCGAAAGCGAAGCGACAGCAACACACGACTGAGTGACCAACATCATGCTACTGACGCTACGTTAGCACTACGCTTTCGCGCAAAAAACATCTGTCGGCCCAAAGCCTCTGGCGGATGTCACAGAATCGACTTTGTGTTAACACAAAGTCGATTCCGGACGCAATTATGCCGAGGCATAATTGATATTAGATTTTGCACTTTTTGATTATAGACAGTAAAGTGTGAAATCAAAAAGATCATCTATATACCTGCTTGCAATTCTACGAATGGAGGTCTATTAAATGGAACCGAATACTCCAAATCAAATTGTTACACAAATTGGTCTAACACTTAAAAAACTTCGCAAGGATAGACAGTTAAACCTTCAAGAATTAGCAGCATTAACAGGTGTTAGTACACTCACGCTTGGAAATATAGAACGTGGAGAAACCAATCCTACACTTGGTGTGTTATGGAAAATTTCAACAGGACTATCACTTCCCCTTATGTCCTTATTTTCAACTGCACGTAATGTCACGCTATCACAGGCAGGAAAAGGTCTGCGTATTGCTGGAGAGCAAAAAAATTGGGTGATTGAGCCCATTTTTCAAACAACTATTAATGGCATCGAGATGTATCGTGCCTATTTACAGCCTCACAGTCTCTATCAGCCAGAAAAACATCATCCTGATACAACTGAAATCGTTACAGTCATGACAGGAACTATAACGATGCAAGTTAACGAAATCTCGTATACATTAAATCAATATGATTCTATCAACTTTAAAGCGGATGGCATTCATACCTATATCAATAACTCCGAAAGCTTGGTCGTATTGCATATTGTTCTAAAATACGGTATTTAATCAATTACTCACTAGCGTAATTGCGTCCAGATTTTTTCGACCTCGATCGAAAGCGCCTCTTCAAAATCTGTGACATCCGCCAAGTGCTTTGGGACAACCTGATGTTGGTCACTCAGGCATGGTTCCTTTCGCACAGTAAAGATTTGCTGAATCTAGATAAAAAAATGAACCAGTTATTCTCCGTCTATAGAGAATAACTGGTTTTAAGTTAATCAATTATTTATCATTAATCCAGCTGATTAACGTTTTATCAAAAGTTTCTGGTTCTTCATACATTGGATTGTGACCACTCTTTTCAAAAATAACCTTTTTGACATTTTTGAATAGCCCATCTATTGAATCCCAAAGTGAAACAGGAGCAACTAAGTAATCATATCTACCTAATCCTATAAAAACAGGTTTTTCTACATCAGCCAATAAGTGAATCAAATTGCGTTCAGCAAATGCTACTCCCCAAAGATAATCAATGATTTGCATATTTGTATAGACGCCTTCCCACATATCTGTAGCATCAAATGTGTAATCATAGAAACTATGCGCCCCCATTCGAAGACACATATGCACAAAGCGTCTTTCAGGGTCATTACGAATATCATCTTCTAAAAAAGCAATATCATGCTCAAATTGTCTTTTTCGCTCAGCATCTGCTGTCTCGTTAAAATAAGAAAAGCTTTGCTGCTGCCTTTCTTGACTATTTGTGGGTGCAGAATTCAAGAGTATAACCTTGTCTATATATTGAGGATATTTTTTAGCATAGGCTAGGGCCATAAATGCATGTCCAGAATGTCCTAAAATAATGAAATTCTCTAGCTTGAGAAATTGTCTTGCAGCCTCAATATCTTCTACAATTTTATCTAAAGTATAATCCTCTTGTTTTAGTTCTCCAGGTGATTTCACAAATCCTCGGTGATCTAAAAAGTAGAATTGAAAATGCTTATAGAGATTTTCAGAGAATAAGCGAGGGTAATATACACTACTGCCAATTACCACAATTTGCTTCCCTTGCCCCTTTACACAATATGTTAAATCAAAGCCTTCACAATTGATGTTATTCATAATAATAGTTCCTCTTTTCTAATTGTTTTAGAAGAGCTATCGTGAAACTCTTCCTTCTATCACTCCCTTTCCTTTTTACATTCCCGTGTCTTTTCCATTGAACGCTCAAGCATTCATACTCACCTCAAGCATTTTTTATATCTATTATACCATCTAATCAAGACAAGCTATAATAGAAATTGAAATTTGAACAAAAAATTGAAAAGGATAGATAAATGGATAAATAATTAAAACACATAATAACGCTGAGAGAAAATGGGCAATTAGAAGAAGCTAATCAGCTAATGATAGCTCTCGTTAAAGAAAAACCTGAAAATGGATTGTATCATTATCATTGTGCATGGACTTATGATTCATTAGGAAAGGAAAAAGAAACCGTCCCTCACTATGAAAGAGCCATCCAATTAGGACTTGGGCATGAAGATTTAGAGGGTGCTTATTTAGGATTAGGAAGTACCTATCGCACATTAGGTCAATATAAACAGTCAAAACAAATTTTAGAGCAGGCTATAAATGATTTTCCAGATGCCGAGCATTTAAAGGTTTTCTATGCTATGACGCTCTATAACTTAAAGGAACATTCAAAATCAATGGAAATTTAATTAAATACTCTCCTATCCACTTCAAAACACGAAGGCGTAAATGCATACAGCAAAGCCATTAAGTTTTATAGTGATAAACTTGATTATATTTGGGAGTAACCAAGATGCATAAAAGATCAGGTTCCGTTTGTAAACCTGATCTTCTTTTATTTAATTCGCAATATATGTCTTTCTTGATAAAATAACGACAAATAAAAATGAAATTATACCACTCAGGAAAAACAAATAACTTAATGGTATTAAAAAGAAATTTCTTTCCACAATTGTTCCATCTGGCATTAATTCATCTCCAATCAATCCCTTTGTAACTAAACATAAAACCCCTAAACAAATTGGCAAAGTAGCAAATATATATTTTTTCATCCTTTATTCTCCTTTGAACTTTTATTCCTTTATTTAAATAGTAAATCAAAATTGAAATATGTTTTTAACACTTACTATTGACATAGTAACTGCATTCACATTATAAGTCAATATTTTTTTATCGAAAAACAATAAATAAATATTGTATTCCCCCTTTCGTTTAATCCATAATTTCGCAAAATAAAATAAGAACATGCATTCCCCCTCTTTTAAGTATTTTTACGTCAATGAATTTTTTGTATTTAATTTATATGGTGCGAGTGTATATAAAAAAATAATAATTATAGTGTCGGATAATCTGTAATATTAATAAAAAATACGGCTGCTAATTAAAGCAACCGTCGTGTGAAAAAATTTACCTATTCTAATTGAATTCTACAATGCCTTAGAAGCTTGTTTAATAAGTGCTACTACCATTTTATCCATCTGTGCAAATCGATCATCCTTTGTTTGACCATTTACATAGCGATAGTAAATTTGCTGACAAATAACAGCTAATTTAAAGTAAGCAAATGTAATGTAATAATTAATAGCTGAGACATCCCGTCCACTTTTCTCTGCATAGCGCTGTATAAATTCCTGGCGCGTATAAAAGCCTGGTAAAATTGTTACTGGAGGCTCTCCAAGTGCGTATAATAGCATTTTTGGATCATCCGCATGCATCCAGTAGCTCATTGCCACACCTAGATCAGCTAATGGGTCCCCTACTGTCGTCATTTCCCAATCAAAAAGTCCAATCATTTCCGAAAAATCATTAGAAAACATAGCATTATTCAGCTTATAATCATAATGAATAATCGTAGCTTCACTGTTAGTAGGAATATGGTTCATTAACCATGTTGTCAACGCTTCAACCTCAGCATGCTGTGCTGTTTTCGCTTTGTCATAGCGTTCAATCCAGCCCTGTACCTGCCGCTCCATAAATCCTTCTGGCTTGACTATATCCTTAAGCATCGTATCCTGATATGGAATAGCATGAAGAGCTACAAGGGAATCAACCATTTTTTCAGATATCTGGTGTGCTAATTGCTCGCTATGCTCAATGCCCTTAGGAAAATGTGTGTCAAGCACAATGCCCTTCTTTCGTTCCATTAAGAAGAAATCACTGCCGATGATATCTCGGTCTTCAACGTAAACAAATGGCTTCGGTACAGCAGCTAAAAATGGATGCAAGGCTGATAAAATCATAAATTCACGTTTCATGTCATGCGCTTTTTTGGCGACTGGTCCATGTGGAGGTCGACGAAGAACGGCTTCAAAATCACCTACATTTAGACAATAGGTCAAATTTGAATGTCCTGCACTAAATTGTGAAATTTCAAGAATTCCTTCTGGTAAATCTGGAAATTGCTTTTTCAAAAATGACTGTAATTTCACTTCATCAAGACGTTCATTTGCCCTTACTTGTATCGTATCCATCAAAACCCTCCCTTAAATAATTGAGCTCATGCCACCATCTACAACAATAACATCTCCTGTTACATAATCTGAGGCAGCCGCCGCTAAAAATAATGCAACTCCCTTTAAATCATTCTCAGAGCCTAAACGTTTTAAGGGTGTGGCACCCATTAAATAATCTTGTCCACGTTCAATTAAAACGTTTGACATTTTTGTTGGGAAGAATCCTGGCGCAATCGCATTGACATTGACACCATATGGCCCCCATTTTACGGCTAAATCCTTTGTTAAGGTAATAACCGCCCCCTTACTCGCGTTATAGCCAATAGTATCCATAAAATCTGGTAATGTACCGCCTAGCCCTGCAATTGAGGCGATATTAATAATTTTGCCACTTTTTTGTGCCAGCATTTGTTTACCAACTGCTTGACTCATTAAAAATGTACCGTTTACATTAACATCAAATACTTTTTGCCAAGCCTCATATGGCATTTCAACAGCAGGAGTTCCCCAAGACGCTCCACTATTATTTACTAAAATATCAATATTGCCGAATGTTTCGATAGTTTTTGATACTACGTTCGCTACATCGTCTGATTTTGTTACATCGCAGGCAAGAGCTAATGTTTGTACACCTAATTTCTCTAGCTCTGCTGCTATCTCCTCACACGCCTCTACCTTTCGTGAGCACAGCACCACATTGGCACCTGCCTCTGCAAAGCCTTGCGCAATCTGAGCTCCCAGTCCACGTCCCCCACCTGTTACGATGGCCGTCTTTCCCTTCAGGCTAAATAAGTCAAGTACCGTCATTTCACCAGCTCCTCTAGTTTTTTAGCATGTTTTTTCAGCTCCAATTTAGCAATTGTATTACGATGCACCTCATCCGGTCCATCTGCTAAACGCAATGTGCGAGAATTGGCCCACTGTGCAGCGAGCGTCGTATCAGGTCCAACCCCAGCAGCACCAAATGCCTGAATCGCTCGGTCAATAACTCTTAAAGCCATATTAGGAGCAACCACTTTAATCATGGCAATTTCTGCTTTCGCTTCTTTATTACCTACTGTATCCATCATATATGCAGCCTTTAGCGTTAACAATCTCGCCTGCTCGATATCAATGCGAGACTCTGCTATCCGCTCACGCATCACACCCTGATCTGCAAGTGGTCGATGAAAGGCCCGTCGCTCTTGCACACGTACACACATTTCCTCTAATGCTCGATCAGCGGCCCCAATAAGACGCATACAATGATGGATTCGACCAGGTCCTAATCTTCCCTGTGCAATGGCAAACCCCTTACCTTCCCCCCACAATATATTGTCCACAGGTACGCGAACATTCGTGAACGTTACCTCACCGTGTCCTTCTGGTGCATGGTCATATCCAAAAGCCGTTAACATGCGCTCTATTTTTACTCCAGGTGTGTCCATAGGGACGAGAATCATTGACTGTTGTTCATGGATTGGTGCTGTCGTATCTTTATGTTTTCCCATAAATATAGCGACTTTACAACGAGGATCTCCAGCCCCTGTTGTCCACCACTTATGCCCATTTAGGATATAAAAATCCCCATCACGTTCAATGCTAGCCTCAATATTGGTCGCATCGCTTGAAGCAACTGATGGTTCTGTCATCGCAAAGCAGGAACGTATTTCTCCACGTAATAATGGTTCTAGCCACTCTTTTTTCTGCTGCTCTGAGCCATAGCGCACAAGCACCTCCATATTTCCTGTATCAGGTGCATTACAGTTAAAAACCTCTGGCGCAAGTAAAGAGCGTCCCATAATTTCACATAAAGGCGCATACTCTAAATTTGTTAAGCCTGCCCCATATTCACTATCTGGCAAAAATAAATTCCATAAGCCTGCATCCTTTGCTTTTTGCTTTAACTCCTCCATAATGGGTGGAATTGCTCCCCAACGATCCTCCATTGCTTCAACCTGTGCTGCATACACTGCCTCATTTGGATAAATGTACTGCTCCATAAAATTAGTCAGCTTCGCCTGTAACTCTACTACCTTTTCACTATAAGAAAAATTCATAGAAAATCCCCCTTCAATAAAAATGAATGAATATTCATTTTATTTCTTACATTAAATGTTACCGCTATATTTCCTGTAAATCAATCATCTATTTCAGAAAAATTTGAATGATAGAGAAAATATGGTCATTAAACAGCATTTTAGAGAGGTAGGGAAATTTTCAACTCAAAAACATTATTTTTAGTGATTATGGCTCAAAAAATCGGACAATATTTGCTAATAAATGACGAATGGCAAGTGGTAAATGGCGATTTTTTAAAGATACTAAATATACATTGCGCCGTAAATTTGGACCATCAATTTCTTTTTGTACAATAGTTTTTGCGGTAGGACCTTGTAAGTAATTTTCTGGTAAGATCGTAATTCCTAAATTTTCTCGAACAAGCGATACAGCCGTTTCAAAACGCTCAATTTCATATTGAATATTCATCTTTACGCCAGCCTGCTCGAATGCACATAAAATATCAAGCCTCGTTTGAAATCCTTCTGTACTAATGATAAATGGTTCATTACATAAATCAGCAATCGTCAGTCGATCCTTTTCTGCTAATGGATGATTTAATGGCAAAACAGCAACTAGCCGCTCTTCATATAAGCAACGAACTTCTAGCTCTTCATCCTCCATCCGCTGATTAGTAATAATTACATGTGTTTTATAGCTTTTTAGTGATTTTTTAACCCGCTTACTGCCTAAAATATCTACTAAATGAATCATCATTTGTGGATAGTCACTTTTATATTGTGCAATGACTTTTGGTAGCCAATGCTTGATGGATTCCATCACACCTATCGTCACTTCACTTGTACCATGTACGATTACTTCATCCATTTCTATTTTTAAAACTTCCATATTTTTTAATATCACTTTTGCTCGTTCATATAAAAGCTCACCAGCTTCTGTTAGTTGAAGGTTTCTTGTATTTCTATTCAATAAGGGGGAGCCAATCTCTTGCTCTAATTTCTTGATAGCATTGCTTAAGGAAGGCTGCGAAATATGCAATTTTTCTGCTGCCTTTGAAAAATTCATTTGCTCAGTAACAGCAATAAAATATTGTAACTGTTTTAAATCCAACACAATATCACTCCTATTTATAGTTAAAAGCTATAGATTAATAATAATTATATATTAGTAATTATAATTATGTGAATATATAATAAATTTACAACATTATTTACACTACAATAATATTGGAAATGGGGTTAAGAGGGTTATGTATGCAATGACAGATCAAAAACAATGGGAAGGCCGTATAGATTCCACTACTAATACGAGTAGTTTTCGTTTGCATCAAAAGGTAAAAAGAATTCCAATTAATGATGTAAGCGCTTCAGATTATCAGCGTGCTGCTATTGTTGGCTTTATTTGTGATGAGGGTGTACGTCGCAACCAAGGTCGTGTAGGGGCAGCAAGTGGACCAAACGCTTTACGTGCAGCATTAGCTAGCCTCCCTTGGACTTTCACCGAGGATCAGCAAGTAATTGATGTAGGCAATATTCTGTGCCTAAATCATGCACTAGAAGATGCACAAAATGAGCTTGGCGGAATTGTTCAAACACTACTCACGAAGAAATGTCAATGTGTAGTGCTTGGTGGTGGGCATGAAACATTATATGGCCACTATTTAGGTGTTCGTGCAGCACTGCCAAAGGATGCAAAAATCGGCATCGTCAATATCGATGCTCATTTTGACTTACGGCCTTATGATGAACAGTCATCGTCTGGTACCATGTTCCGTCAAATTCTAGAGCAGGACCCATATACTGATTATTTTGTCCTTGGAATTCAGCGCTATGGCAATACAAATGAGCTATTTGAAAAAGCAGATGAATTACATGTGAAGTATAGATTAGACGAGAATATGACAGCTGAAAATAAAGTGCAAATTCTCGATGATCTTCAGCACTACATGGATAATCATGATTATGTGTTGTTAACGCTATGTATGGATGTACTAAATGCTGCCTTTGCACCAGGTGTTAGTGCACCTTCCCCGTTTGGGCTGGACACAACAACTGTACGCACAATACTACAAAAGGTAGCATCACATCCAAAGACACATTCTTTTGATATTTGTGAAGTAAATCCTTCTCTTGATGAGAACGGACGCACAGTTAAATTAGGTGCTTATTTTGTCTATGAAGCACTAAACAACTTACTGAAGGGGCAAGGTTCATGATCGAATTTAATCAAATTACAACTATCTTTTTAGCAGCTGCCCTATTAGGATTAGGTAGCTGGCTAATCAGCAGAATAAGCTTTTTAAAACGTTTTTGTATTCCAGCACCAGTTGTTGGCGGCTTATTATTTGCCGCATTAGCAACTATTTTAAAGACAACAGGTACCTTAGAAATTTCTCTTGATACATCTTTACAAAGTCTATTTATGATTACCTTCTTCACAACAATTGGCTTAGGAGCAAGCTTTAAACTAGTGAAGCTAGGTGGTAAATTACTCATTATCTACTGGTTAGCGTGTGGCTTCCTTGCACTTATGCAAAATGTGATTGGTGTATCCCTTGCTTCACTAATGGGCATTCATCCATTAATCGGTATGATGGCAGGTGCTGTTTCCATGGAAGGTGGGCATGGAGCAGCAGCAGCATTTGGACAAACATTAGAAGACTTAGGTATTTCTTCTGCCATGACAATTGGTGCAGCAGCAGCTACATGTGGGTTAGTCGCTGGTGGCTTAATTGGTGGTCCTATTGTGAAGTACTTAGTTGGTAAGTATAATTTAACACCTGATGAACAAGAAACTGAGGAAATAGACTATGAAAATAAACAAGAGCAAATTACATTGGATTCATTCTTTACACAGGTAATAATCATTACGTTCTGTATGGCTGTTGGTACGTATGTTGGAACATTGTTCTCAGAGGCAACAGGCTTTGTATTGCCAGGCTATGTAGGGGCCATGTTTGTTGCTGTGATTGTACGTAATATTATGGATAAAGTAAAACCAGCTGCGATTAATATGAAAAGCATTTCTTTAATCGGTGATGTGACATTAGGTATTTTCCTTTCAATGGCACTCATGAGCATTAAATTATGGGAAATTGCCGATTTAGCACTTCCACTATTTATTATTGTGTTTGCACAAGTCTTCTTTATCGTTGTATTTAGTATCTTTGTATTATTTAAATTACTTGGAAAAAATTACGATGCGGCGGTTATGGTTGCAGGCTTTGCAGGTCATGGTTTAGGGGCAACACCAAATGCAATGGCTAATATGTCAGCTGTTGTTCAACGCTTCGGTCCATCGAAAAAAGCATTTCTTGTTGTACCAATCGTTGGGGCATTTTTAATCGATGTCTTTGGTATACCAATAATTATCACAACGATTAATTTATTTAAATAATGAAAAAGCCGTGCAATCGTCTATCTTTGACACATTGCACGGCTCTTTTATTGAGCTATCATTATTGTAATATTTCACTAACAGTGACAAATTCGTAGCCTTGCTTTTGCAAGTAAAGAATAACGTTTTCGAGACCATTTGCGGTTGATTGATGAATATCATGCATTAAAATAATACTACCATCTTTCGCTGATGCTTTAACATACGCTAAAATCTTATCTGCATTGCGATGCTTCCAATCGAGTGTATCAATTGACCATAGAATGGACGGCATTGATATGACAGAACGAACTTGTTCATTCGTGGCACCATAGGGCGGACGGAAAACTGTTGGATACTGACCAATTGCTGCATAAATTGCATTGCTAGTTCGATCAACCTCTTGCTTAACACTTGCTGTTGATAGGTTAGTCAATTTTGAATGATTCCATGTATGATTCCCTACTTCATGTCCTGCCTCATAAATTGTTTCCACTAAGGCAGCATTTTTAGTGACATTTTTGCCAACCATAAAAAAGGTTGCATGGGCATCGTATTTTTTTAGTATTGCCAAAACTTGTGGTGTAACTTTTGCATCTGGTCCATCATCGAATGTTAATGCTACTCGTTTCTTTTCTCCTTTGGCTACTGCAACACCTTTATTATAGATTTTATTATCTAGCTTTTTAAGGTCCACTAGCTCCGAAGCCTTGACATAACCTTTTTGTGCATCGGTTTCTACATAGGCCCAGCCAGCAAGTATTGTATATTGCTGCACTTCTGTTTTATTTGCAATTGTACCAAGCACTTCACCACTAGGGCTAGCCGTTAAACGAAGGGTAGCTCCATTTTTAGCATTTACTTGCTTTTTTATGATAATTGGCTTCTTTATAGAATTCGTTGCTACATAGCCTATTTCCTGACCAGATTGAACAAAGGACCAGCCTCCAGGTGCTGCTCCATATACATAGATTAGGCTGTTTTCATAAAGCTGTCCTGTTTTTTGTGAACTTGGACTAGGATATGTAAATAAAGTTGTTCCACCTTTATTAGCTACTATATACTTTTCAGATTTTAGGCTTGCTAATGCTGCCGTTTCTACGTACCCCTCTAGCTGTTGCCCTTTAATGGATGCCCATTCCCCACTTACAGATACAACTTTTACATAACTCCCCTTTGTTGCATGACCGATTATGGCACTATCTACAGAAGGTTCTACATATATTGCTGTGTCTTTGGCTACTTGCTGAATAGCTGATGCTCCCTCCGCATTTGCAAAAACATCAGCTACAAATAGAAAGCTAATTAAAAATGTCAAAAACATAGCATAGGGTAAAAGTTTTTTCATTGTTTTCCACCGTCCTTTATTATCACAGATGTCATTTTACATGTGTGTTTATACTGAAAAATAGAGGATTTCACTTATATTATAGAATAATAGATTATACCAAAAAATAGTAAAAATCAACTAGTTTTTGTAATTGAAAATTTCTTCATAAACATGCTTCGATAGCTGGGATCAACTGCATATTGTTGAATAGTTTGTTCATGCTTTGTTAAAAATTCTTCAACGATTTTTTCCTCAAATAAATCATTTCCCTGTGGTAACGTTGGCAAAAGAGATGCCATTTCAGTCATCAATACATCTCTTGGAATCTCATATAATTCTCCATCGATTTCAAAGCCATAGCCCTGTGCATTTGGAACTAAAATCGCCCCCATCATCGCATTATAAACCAATGCTTTCCCTTTTGATGTGGAAGAAGAAAACCAATTATTTAAGGCCTCATTGTCATTTCGATAAATGACACGTAATACCTCCCCTCTTAAATCGAAATAGTCGATTGTATCCCCATGCATGAATACGGTATTTGCTATTTTACCGACCTTCATATGATCCCCAACATATGTGCCGATGAAAGGCTCCCAAGCAGCCTTCTCTTTTTCGGGTGCCTGTGTAGTAGTGCATCCTACTAATAAGACGATTGAAAGGACTAAAAAAGTTGCTAATTTTTTCATGTTTTTTTCCTCCTATAGTGCTTCATAGGCTGTTAGCGCATCTTCAATATGCAATGGTGGTGTCCAAGCTTGCCCTGCTGCATTTGTTGTAATGAAGAGATAAAGATTGCCATTTTTTTCAATAATAGATGCTAAGCAAAGACCCGCTTCAGGCGTGTAGCCCGTTTTCCCCCCAACAATTGTCCCTTCTGCTCCAGCTATTTTCATAAAAAGTGAACTTGATATTGTCAGTTCATTTGGGACATGCGTTATATAACTTTTTGAGGTTAAAATTTGATAAAAGGTTGGATTTTCAATAGCATAACGAAATAATTTACTAAGATCACGAACACTTGAAACATGCGCGTCATCATGTAATCCGCTGGCATTAACAAAATGTGTATTATCCATCTCCAATTCCTGTGCCTTATTATTCATAAGCGTCACAAAAGCTTCCTCACTGCCTGCAATAGCATCTGCCAATGTTCCTGTAGCATCTGCACCAGAGGCTAGCAGTGTACCATATAATAAATCCTCCATTGTTACAAAATCACCTGCCTTAAAACCAGCCATAGAAGCATTTTGAGCAGTAAATTTTGTAATGGTTTGTGGTTCAACAATTGTTTGCTTTTGAAGATTGACACTACCCTCTATGGCCACAATTGCTGTCATAATTTTCGTTAATGAGGCTGGATATACAATGGCATCTGCATTTTTTTCATATAAGACATATCCTTTTTCGTTCAGCAGCAAAGCATTTTTACTATGTAATGTAGGTAGCTCTATTTGTGCATTTTCGGTTCTGTTATCAAGATAATAAAAAAGGAAAGCTGCCACACAGATACAACAAAATAAGACAAATTTCTTCATAAAAAAACGCCCCCCACACATTATAATAGGAGGCAATTCTGAATATTCCTGTAGGTAATTTATGAAGAATTTCTTAAGAAGCGACCTAATCAATTTCGCCTTGGCGTAATTGCGTCCGGATTTTGAATTGTGCCAACACAATTCATTCCTTTGAAAATCCGTGACATCCGCCGGAGGCTTTATCTTCATTCAGTAGGTGTTTGGACACCCACTGAAAAGGAAACAAAACCGCATTCATCTCACCACCTGTAGAGGTGGGAGTCTTCTGCTGAATGAAGATAAAAATCATCGAAATCTGAGTAAATCGTAGTGATGGTATTATTTGATAATTTAAAGAACATATCTTGTGAAACCGTTAGTTTTAAGGCATCATCCTTTTTTAAGCCCGCATATAATCCACGTAAAATGCGTCCAGTTAAGCCATGTGAAATCACGATCACTTTTGGTTCACGCTGTATCTCCTCTAGCCAATTACTTATCCTACTTGTAACAGCTTCGTAGGTTTCTCCATTTGGTGCATGAAAATACCAACTATAGATGTCTTCCTTGTGAAAGAGATTTGGCCAAGCACTTTCGATTTCAGATGTAGTTAGACCCGCCCATTGACCAACAGCCACTTCAGTTAATCGTTTGTCCTGTTGAACGTTTTGAACATCAACTCCAATTGTTTCACAGATAATGGCAGCACTTTGCATGGCTCTTCCTAATGGGCTCGATATAATTTTCCAATCTTGAGGATTGCCAATGATACTTTTTAGCATACATGCATTTTGCTGTACTTGCTGAATGCCAGCTTCAGTTAAAGGTGAATCAAGCTCACCTTGGTAACGACCCTGTGTATTAAATTCTGTTTCACCATGGCGAAATAGGTAAATCGTTTGACTCATTCTAATTTCCTCCTATGTACTCTACCTACTTTTAGCTACTCTAAAATAACAGAATAATATAGGAAATGCTCAAGAACAAGCATAATGGACTGTAAATCCAAGTATCATATCGAGCAAACTGAGAATGCTTTATTTTTTTAAAAAACCCTAGATAATTAAAATCACCAATAGCTCGAATCATAAAAACGATAGCACATATTATACTTCCAAGCTTTGAAAGAGCATTTGTCTGAAGGCTCTCTAAGTATCCAGCTTGAAAAATTAGCATAAAACTAGCCAGCAAAATAAGAACAGCAACTAGCATGGTTCCAAGCTTTCTTGGCTTAAAAATAGGTTGATGCTCTCCCTCCTTTACTGGAATGACTGCCACTGTTCCCCAACGACCTCCAAAGGCCCAATACATATGAAGCACACTGATAAACCACAGAAGACTAATTGCTATAAACACTATTACAGTTGTCATTTGTTTCCTCTCCTCAATCATAATTCAACAAAACATACACTACCGTATGTTGCAGTGTAAAAGTAGTCCCTAATAAGGGTTCTACACCATATTAGGGACCTTAATGAATATGCTTTAATAGCTTCAGCATTTTTTCAATCTCAAAATGGGGATTTGCTTCAAACCTTGTCATCCACCCCACATACGTCAAATAGGCAAGTCTTGCTCGATCTACTGATTCAACATCAGCCATGCCCATTTTTCGGTATAATTTTGCCACACAGGCAATTCTCTGTTCTTCAATATCGACTAATTTAGCTGCAACAGTAGAATCATATTTAGCCCATGCATAAATGCCAATCTCTATTTTTTTATCTCTGCTAAAGCTAATTCGTAGCAGCTGTTCCAATGTAGCCTGTTCCTGCTCCATACTTTGAACAATGTGCTTTGTTGCATGTATTTCCCAATACTCGAGCATTGCATCTAACAGCTCCTGATGATCACGGAAATAATGGTAAAAACTACCTTTACTAATCTTAAGTAGGCGGGCAAGTGCTTCTATTCGAACTTTATGTATTCCTACATCAGCTAGTTGTTGTAATCCAGCCTTAATCCAATCTTCCCTTGTTAATTGCATAGTCATTTCTCCATGAAAATACGATAGCGTATGTTTTGTGTTAGAATACTACTCTTCTCATTATTTGTCAATTATTCAGTTGGTTTATTTTTAAGAATTTTAATGTTGTTACTGACTGTAATATTGATTGTTAATACTCTTGGTAAAATACAAGCACCTACTAAAATGATTGTCATAAGCTTTTTCATTTGTCATCCCCTTTTTATGTTTTAAATGACCAAAGCTCCTTGCCATAAGCTACTTTGGTCACGACCATTATCAAAATGTATTATCAAATAGATTTTCTGTAATACCGAGTAAAATATCATCCTCTGCAAATGTCATAAGTTCTTGCTTGGTAATATTGTTTTGCTGAATAAGACGATTTGATTGAATGGTTACTAGCTTTTCAAATAAATTACGAATATATCGCCCATTTGAAAAATTAGGAATCGACTCAATCGGAATTTTGTGTAATTGATCTTTCATATGGTTTGTAAATGTTTCTTCATATTGATAATCATTGTTTTTACATAGCATTGCAAAAATATCATAAAGCTCCTCTGTGCTGAAATTATCAAATTGCACAAAATGATTAAAGCGTGATTTAAAGCCTGGATTAGCTAATAAAAATTCCTCCATTAGCTCTGTATATCCTGCTACAATAACGACCAAATCATCACGTAAATCCTCCATTGCTTTTAATAGGCTATCAATTGCTTCCTTTCCAAAGGCATCTTGTTTATCATTAACCAGTGAATAGGCCTCATCGATAAAAAGCACGCCGCCTTTTGCCTTATTGACCACTTCCTGTACCTTTAGAGCTGTCTGACCTACATAACCTGCAACTAACCCCGCACGATCTGTTTCTACAAAATGTCCACTTGAAAGAACACCGAGATGCTTATAAATTTGACCAATGATCCTTGCAACTGTTGTTTTCCCTGTGCCTGGATTACCAGAGAAAACAAGATGATAGGTTATTGGGAAGCTTGTTAATCCATGATCGACACGTAAGCTTTGAATTTTAATAAAGTTGATGAGGTTATGTAATTCCTTCTTAGCATTTGGAAGTCCTACAAGACTATCTAATTGCTGTTGTAGTTTCTCAATTTCCCGCTCAATTTCTGGTGTTATTCGTAAGCGTTCTCCATTTATAAATTCACCGCTATAAATAATCTTGCCATCCTCATTAAAATAATCTCCTCGACCATGCCTTTCTCCATTTACAAGTTCGCCAATATAGCACGCCTGTCCATTAGCATAATAAAGAGTACCATGTCCTGTCATGGCATCCTCTTTAAATTGGCCCTCCGCCTCAAGCACTCCTAGCTTCGAGTAGATCTTTCCCTTGCCGTGTTTTGCATCCTCGAAAAAATACCCTTCGTATTGAAGTGCGGATACCCCACTCTCAAGCTCCTCCGTACTTGGTATCTCGGGTGTATAGTAAAGCTTACCTGCCCCCTGCATATGATTCCAAATAAAATCACCTTCATATTGTAAAAAACCGTTTGGATAATATTGTTTCCCTTTTCCCTTCTTCATGCCATGGACAAAATCACCCTCATATTGTGGCTGATCTAAATGGGAATACTGTGTACGCATCTCCTGAAAAGGAGCAGTTAAATTTTCCTCATAATGTAATACTCCGTAGCCATCCATTAAATCATTACGAAAATGACCCTCGTAATAAATATGCCCATCTTTATATAAAATGCCATTTCCTTGTTTTTTATTTTGAATAAATTCACCTTGGTAAATCATTTGGCCTTTTAAATACATAATGCCATTTCCCTGCTTCATGTGATTGGCAAATTCACCCTCAAATAATAGCTCTCCATCTTGATCGAATAATGTACCCTTGCCATCATAAATGTCATGTCCAAAATCGTTTTTCTTCACACCGCCACGATACATTACTGTACCGTCTGGATAAAATAGCTCTTTTTCTTCATGATTATGTGTCATTTTATTGCCATCCTTTATCAATTCAGTATATGCTCAATTATAGCGTGGAACAGCATATATATGTGCGAATTTTTTGAATTTAAGGAGTTTTTACATGAAAAAAAGATACAAACTGTTAATTGGTATCCTTTTACCACTTATCATCCTTTTCGTTTCAACATTACTGATAACGCAGGATTCAACTTTTGATAAGGAGGTAACCGAACGGCTTGATATTGAGCAAGTAAATGAAATCGAAATTATTCGCGGCTCAGATGAAAAAACCATCACTGTAACAGATGCCTCTCATATCGATCAAATTATGCAGCAATTTAACGGCCAACCGCTCCGTAAAGTACGCTTCGATAAATCTGATGGTGACGAGGTATATTGGTTAACGTTACACATAAATGATGAGCGTGAAATAGGTTTACGCTTAGATAACTCAAAGCATTTATTTGTTTATCTATATGAAGAAAGCTATATGAAAGATTACAAACTTTTAGGAGATTTACAGTTAAACTTTATTGAGGAACTATTTCAATAATTGTTGTAAACATCAAAATCCGCTTCGTCTTTTAGAAGATTAAGCGGATTTTTTCTCTTTGATGAAATGTTATATTATATATAACGATAATTTTCCTGCATCGAATGAATGGTTTCAATCATTTCCTCTCTTAGCTCAATCGGCTCTATTACTTCAATATTAGCTCCTTGACTAAGCAGCCACATCTTAATCCCATGTCCAAAAACCTCTGCCTCAAATAAATAATGTCCATCTTTATTGGATAATATTTTAGCTGTTGGTAGACGATCTAATACAGCCTGAGGGGATGAGCCATTAAAGAGAAATTTAATATGCATAAGCTCACCTGCATGCATAAATTGAATACACTTGCGAAATTCACCTTCCTGAAAACGCTCAGCATAGGGTATCTTAAATTTTTTATCAAGCTCCAACAGATGCTGTATACGGTCAACTCGGTAGACAATGGGCAAATCCTTCTCATGCTTACTATCATAGGCAATTAAATAAAAATAGTACTCTGAGAAAATAACAGCGAGAGGCTTTACTATTTTTGCCGTTGGGATTGTTTCTCCCTCACGCAAGTAATCAATTTGAATCATATTCTTTTTTTGAATGGTCTCTGAGAGATTCCAAATTATTTGTAGTAAAGACTTTCGATGGTTTAAATCTACATATAAATGCTTTTCGTTTAAGATAATATTATGAATAAACTCTTGTTTATCAGCCGCAACAATCGAAATAAGCTTATCTATAATCTCACTCATTTCAGATTTTAAAAATGCTCTTGATTCAATAAGAATTTTGACTATCGCTAAAACTTGCTCTTTCGATAAAATATGTTCTCCGATATTTGTTAGCTTATAGACCTTTTCTGCTCGCACATATTCTAAATGACAATTTAATTTAGCCTTTTCAATATACGCTCGAATTTGATCCAAATCGCGTTGTATGGTTTTTTCACCAACTTGATGTGTAAATGCCTCTTGTTTTTTGTTTATTCCTTGACCATCCATCAATCTATCAAACATAGAAATGACGCGATAGCCTTTATTTTGTTGTGAATCTACCATATATCCCACTCTTTCTTCATCAGTACCTTTCTATTATACAAAATGAGTTGGACACTATTAGTCCTTTTCACTATAAAATTTCTATATTATTGCTATAATTGGTACTATACTAATTTAACAAAAAATCGTCATACAACAGACTAAACAAACTATATTTTTGTCATAAATAAGGGTATTTTTACAATAAAAAGAGCTTCAATCTTGTTGATTGAAGCCCTTCATTTTTATTTCTTTAATTTTACGGCTGTTCCATATGCCAATACCTCAGATGTACCATCCATTACAGACGAGGTAGAAAATCGAACACCTACTATGGCATCTGCACCTAGTTTTTTGGCTTCTTCCTCCATTGCACTAGTGGCTATTTCTCGAGAACGGACTAGCATTTCTGCATACTCCTTCATTTCTCCACCAACAATATTACGAAGCCCTGCCATCATATCACGGCCAATATTTCTTGATTGAACAGAATTACCTTTTACTAAGCCAATTGTTTCCGCAATTTCCTTCCCTGCCACAACATCTGTTGTTGAGAGTAGCATACAAATTGCCTCCTATTTGTTAAATTTTCGAATGGCTTTGACAGCCTCTTCTATGGAAGATGTAATGATTCCATTGCGTTTTATCAAGCCGATTACAAATAAATTACGATATATAAACTGATTTTCAATGCCGTCCCTTACAAGTGCCTCTATTTTTTGCATATTATCCCTGCCCTGCTGGCGCACATCTGTAAAGATACCGATAATTGGTCGATTCAGCATTGCAAAAGCACCAATTTCAGCCGCCACACCTGAATCAATCTCCACACCATCTAAAACAGCTACAAGCACATCACTTTTTTGTAGCATCTCTAAATCTGCTTGTGCAATGGCTAGACTATCCGCATAGGCTGTTTTATCGTTAATGGCGTCATTCTCCTGCGGCACATACAATTCAATACTTGGTACTGCCTCCCTTATAGCCGCAGCCAGCTGCTCATTTACTAAACGATCTCCTAATGAAAATAATCCATTTGCTAAGTATGCCTTCATGTTAAAACTCCTATTCCAATAATTTTTCAAATACTATTTTATGTCGACCTTTATCATCAATAAATGTTGAGACAATATCAAATCCATGTTTAAGATTCGTGATAAGCATTGCTTTTCGCTCATTCCTACCATATGTACGAACTCTTTTAAAGCCCATTGTCTGAATATAGGCATGCTGCTGACGCATAAGTAGACTAGCAATTCCCTGACCACGCTTGGTTGCATGAACACCACCTAGCCAGCTGTAAAAAACACCATCAGGATGGATATAGCCGAGTTTAAAGCCAATAAGACGTTCATCCTCAATAGCCAATAGACAAAGTAGGCCATTTTTTCTTTCAAGTTTTACTACTGGCAGATTGGCACCATCAAAGACGTGCGCATGTATTTCCTGTAATTGGTTGAGCCACTCATACGGTACACCTTCAGTTGTCACAATATGCATTTTTTATTTCACCTCATTGCTTCAATTATAACAAAATTAACATGCCATAGTGATTCCTATTATGTCAGGTCCATAGAATCAATATATGTATTCTATCTGCTTCTAAAGCAATCAGCCTTCCTGTACTAAAATGACTATTTTAACCATTTTTCAATTATGCTATTTTCGTAACAATAGGATTTCAGTATACTTGACATCATCACTCAAAGTAGGAGGAAATCCAATTGACAGCATTTACTAGTTGGTTAACAAATTCAATACGCCCTTATTTTGGACTACATTTCATAGAAGAGCATTGGGACACGCTCCAAATTCGAGAGGATTATTTTATTTACCTTGATGGTGATCTCATTAAAAAAAGAATTTTCATCAATGAGCAAAGCTACCAAGAGGCTGATGTAAATATTTTAACACGCAATCGTGAGGTCATAGCCCCTCAAACGGCTCGTGGAAAAGAAAAGAAACTAAATTACACAAATATTTCCGCAGTAAAAGCAACAGGCGTTGTCTTCTCTGCTAGTCTAGGCAATCAAGGTCATTCATCTTGTTATGTCATGGCTCGAAATGCGAAAACCTATTACCAGCTCCCATTAACTGGCTTTGAACATCTAACAACTAAGGCTGACGTCATGGAATGGCTACAGCAATTTCCTTCGAAGCTTCCAACAAACTATTCAGACAAGCTTAAGAAACTTACAAGTATGAAAAGCTTACGTTATAAAGCTGTTCCAGGAGATATTTTTCGTGTAGAGATAGATTTGTTCGTAGATGGCTATGTCCTTGTTATTGGAGATTTGCGTCAAATGCAAAAGGATAATCTATTTGCAGAGGATAGTATTTGGCATGATGTCATGACAATGCCATTATTTATCCGTCCTTATTTGCTTACAACGGCAGAGCGGTCCCCTCATCTCGATGAAATCATATCCGCTCCATTAACCGCACAAACGCGAATTGTGATGGACGATCATTTTATGCGTGGATGCTATGAAAAAGTTGGGCACAAAGCATTAACTGAATCTGATATTGAATTCCCCATTGGGTATGGCTTAACTCTTGATTATGGCAAGGAGTCTCGATACCGCCTTTCATGGGGCACAGGAACCATTAGTAAGCCAGAGCCTACAACCTCGCTTAAAACTGGTAGCCGTTTTACTAATCATGGTGTTTGTGCAGGTGTTTTTAATGATTGGCTAAAGCCAGAAGAGGATGATGAATCAAGATCACTGGATCACCCACAATATCAAAAAGAACGTCAGCAAGTATTAGATGAATTTGGTCTTCCAGCAAACATCACCTATGATGAATTTAATCGACAAACTGGTGGACTTACTCGCAATGAGTATATCAATTATGTTACTAAAACTTATAACAGCTCTCACAAAAAATAGAAGTCGGCAGCAAAAAGGAGTATATCCCTGATACTCCTTTTTACTCATGTTGTTGAAATACTATTATGTCAATGACATCAAGGTGACAAATTAAAAAGTATAGCCCTTTTTCAAAACGAG
>NZ_JBYTBB010000052.1:37693-39435 GCF_058788755.1 Lysinibacillus sp. FW301-JW8 | reverse complement strand
CTCGTCGCTCGCCCACAGGAAAGCGAGTAGCCTGGAACGGAAATCACCTTCATTTGAATTAGTAGTATTCACAAAGAATTCCTTGACCATTTAGTTTTTCAACACTATGAACGGTAAGCTCTAATGCTTACCGTTAAATAATTTGTTATCAGATAACTACTGCTTATTGATTTTCTTGACTATTCACCAAAGTCCTTTTTCATTAATTGTAGTTTTTCATTTATTTTTTTTGCATCTTTTTTATCATTTTGCCATGAAAGTAAACGAACAATGATATAGATTACCGCGATTTGCAGTGCTAGAAAGATTACACCTAATGCATCATTAACAATATTAATAGCGCTGCCTAGGACAATCAATAAAATCTCCAAAGTGAAGAAATGAATTATTATTCTTATACGCATTTTGTTCTCACTGAGATCATTGGGAGAATAAAAAATAAATCCCGTTAATGCACTTAGAAATGAAGATGCCATTATGATATAAATCGATTTCAAATCAAAGGCCATGTCAGGATAAAATATTTGTCGCAACAAAGTAATCATCATGATTATGGACGCGAAGATGATAAAGAAATCCTTAATTATCTTTTGTACAAATTGTAAAAAATTCATATGTATCCCTCTTTACAAACCTAGCATATTTTTAAGGACAGGCACATACTGCCTTGATATAACAGCACGTTCTCCATTATCCAGCACCGCTTCGAATCGGCCACTTATCGTCGGATAAACAGATGAAATTTTCGTGATGTTCAAAATTGTTGATTTCGATGCGCGAAAACAGTTTTTTCCTTTACATAATTCCTCTAGCTCGTAAAGTTTTTGTTTTACCTCAAAAACGTTGTTCCTGCAGTAAATAAAAACTTTTCCCTCGACTGCCTCGAAATAATAGATATCATTAAGCTTAATGCGGTGAATACTATCATTTTGATATCCAAGTAAAATAAGATTTTCCGTTTTCAGCTTGTTGATGATGGCATCTATTTCATCATCAACCTTATGACACCTAATAACAATCTCTTCTTCTAAATCTTGGCTTATTTCTTCTATTGAAATTTTCATATTATCACCCACGAAAATTCAAGTTATATCATTCGACTACGAATACTTTTAACTTGCAAATACCTTCAGACAATCCTTTTTTATATTTTATCAGATTAAAGTTTGGAATAGTAGTTAGAATCTGGCAAACAAAGTGGGGAGAGTAAGGGCGAGTTCCTATTTTTCATTCGTTATTTCTTTTATCCTCTTTATTAATAGGAATATTTTTAGAACTACTACAAACCAAGGGAAATCAATTTCAAAATTGGATTTTCTACATGAAACATTACAGTTCTTTATTCATTTTTATAAAGTATTAATACAAAGTTTTGAAATGCTGTTCTTTTGACATTCAGCTGACACAATTCACTGATAAAGTGAAGGCTAAGCTTAGTTAAACTCTAAGCTTAGAGGTAAAAGCCTCGTCTACACTAATTCAAGGAGTGAATAACAATGAAATAAAAAGTAAGATGGTAACTTATGCTATGACAGGAGCTTTATCACTAGGGATAATTGGAGGTACAATTATTCCAACTTATGCTGCTACAGTTCAAAAAGAGACAGTAAATGTAGAAGAATACAAAAAGTTGGATGCTGAAACACAACAAAGAGTTAATGAAATTTTAAATAATCTGAGGAAAGAACTAGCTGAATTAGGGATATCATTTCCTACAGGAAAAGGCGATAAATTAGCAAATT
>NZ_JBYTBB010000052.1:0-37597 GCF_058788755.1 Lysinibacillus sp. FW301-JW8 | reverse complement strand
AATTTAGATGATGAAACGCGCACGAAGGTACAAGAAATTATGAAACAAGTGGAAGATGGTTCCTTAACGCAAGAGGAGGTCGATACACAACTTAAAGAACTGGGAGTGTCTCTTTCTGATCATAAATTCATGAGAAAAGGCGATAAATTAGCAAATTTAGATGATGAAACGCGCACGAAGGTACAAGAAATTATGAAACAAGTGGAAGATGGTTCCTTAACGCAAGAGGAGGCCGATACACAACTTAAAGAACTGGGAGTGTCTATTCCTAATCATAATTTCATGAGAAAAGGGGATAAATTAGCAAATTTAGATGATGAAACGAAAAAAGAAGTTACAAAGTTAATTGAAAAAGCAAAAGTTCAAATGGAAGAACTAGGAGTGTATTTGCCTACAAAGTTCAATCAATTAATTGATTAAGCAAAGAAGACTATCTAACAATATTTTTCTATAAAATAAGATAATGGTAAGATGCTACTTTCGCCTGGAATTTATCAAAAGAGTAACAATTTTTAGATGAAGATGATGCTGAATTGAATTCTTATAAAAAATTTGTTAATATAAATATACAATTATGAGAGGACTGATGGATGAACAATGATGAACTAATCTATATTTTATGTTGAAATCAATAACTTCAAACTACAAAATATAGGATTAGTCTGTCCATTTTTATCAATCAATCAGTTTAAACTTTATTTGTCATGATTCCTATGGCAAAAAAGTCCTTATTCAATACCAGTGAAAGACTAATCCTTCCAATGACAAATTGGGAGGATTTTTTATTCTCTCATAAATAATTGAATCAATAAGGGGGAGAGAGAAATGGGCGATTCAGATACTATTGTTACGCATGTATTACTCCGTACAAGTCGATAATATCCATCAAACTTATGCGGAGAAATTTAGAATGGATGGATATGCCGACTTTGTATAAAAAGTAAAAAGTGTTGATATACAAAGGAGGAATTATCATGTCAATGATACAAGTTCAAAATTTAACTTTTTCTTATCCAAGCAGCTTTGACAATATTTTTGAAAATGTAAACTTTCAAATAGATACGGATTGGAAACTTGGGTTTATTGGTAGAAATGGGCGAGGTAAAACAACATTTTTTAATCTATTATTAGGGAATTATGAGTATAGTGGGAAAATCATTTCTTCAGTAGAATTTAATTATTTTCCTTATCCAGTTTCAGATAAAAACAAGTATACCTATGAAATTTTTGAAGAAATTTGCCCCCAAGCAGAAGATTGGGAATATCTTCGTGAAATAGCCTATCTAGATGTTGATGCCGAGGTTATGTATCGACCATTTAAAACATTATCAAATGGAGAACAAACGAAGGTGTTGCTTGCTGCTCTTTTTTTAACTGATGGTCAATTTTTATTAATTGATGAGCCGACCAACCATCTAGACACAGATGCTCGAAAGGTTGTCTCTGATTATTTAAGAAAGAAAAAAGGGTTTATTTTAATTTCACATGACAGAATCTTTTTAGATGGATGCGTTGATCATATCTTATCTATAAATAAGGCAAATATCGAAGTTCAAAGTGGTAACTATTCTTCTTGGAAGTTAAATTTTGATAGACAGCAAGACCATGAAGAGGCAACCAATCAGCGTTTACAAAAAGATATAGGGAGATTAATACAATCTTCAAAGCGCTCAGCAGGCTGGTCTAATCAAGTGGAAGCTTCCAAAAATGGCACAACAAATTCGGGTTCTAAGTTAGATAAGGGTTTTGTTGGACATAAAGCAGCAAAGATGATGAAGAGAGCGAAGAGCATAGAATCAAGGCAGCAAAAAGCTATTGAGGAAAAGTCAAAACTACTAAAAAATGTGGAAAAAACGGAGTCTTTAAAATTAGAACCATTGGTATTCCAGTCAAAAGAACTACTTGCTTTGGCAGATGTGTCTGTTCAATACGACGACCAAATAGTGAATCAGCCAATAAGCTTTAAAGTCGAGCAAGGTGATCGAATCGTACTTGATGGAAAGAATGGTAGCGGGAAAAGTAGTATCTTAAAACTCATTCTAGGAAATTCAATACAGCATACGGGCTCTATAAATATAGGTTCGGGGCTTATTATTTCCTATGTCCAACAGGATACTTCTCATTTAAAGGGAATGTTATCGGACTTTATTGAAGAGCATGACATTGATGAAACGTTATTTAAATCCATCCTACGCAAAATGGATTTTGATCGAATTCAATTTGAGAAAGATATAGGTCATTATTCTGGTGGACAAAAGAAAAAGCTACTTATAGCCAAGAGTCTATGTGAAAAAGCTCATTTATATATTTGGGATGAACCGTTAAATTTTATTGATATTTATTCGCGCATGCAAATTGAAGAGCTTATTCAAAGTTTTAATCCCACAATGGTGTTTGTTGAGCATGATCAGGCATTTCAACAAACTGTTGCAACAAAAACTATATGTATATAGTAATATGTTATTTAGTTGAAGAACGTAGCTAAAATGTACAAACTTTTTTATTACTATTAGAGAAGAATCCATTTTGATCAAATTTGTTTCAAAATGGATTCTTTCATTTATCGTAAAATACTGAAGATGGGTCAAAAGAATTTTTTCGTAACTAGTAAGTTATATTTCTTGGCTAGCTACCTGAACCTAGAGGGTTAAAGTATTTTAAATTCTTTCACTCTATTATTTAAGTCATCTGATAGCTGACGTAATGCGGTAATTTTCTCGACAACTATTTGAATGGCATACGTTTGTTCGTTTGTAGAAGCAGTTATTTCTTCTGTACCTGCCACATTTTCTTCAAGCATGTGATTTACATTTCCTACATGTTCAAGGACTTTCTCACCTAATCCTTTCGAATGTTTCATGCCTCGTGCTACTTCTTGAAGTTCGTCCATGATACTACGAACTTCTGTTTCAATACTTTCAAATGCTGATGTCGTTTCATACATGGAGGTTTTTTGTTTTTCTGCAATTTCAACACCTAGGCGTACTGAATCAGACATATTTTGCACACCTGCTTGGATAGCACCAACAATTCCGAAAATTTTCTCTGTGGATTTGCTTGTAGCTTCGGATAAATTACGTACTTCTTCTGCTACGACTGCAAAGCCTTTGCCATGTTCTCCTGCACGGGCTGCTTCAATAGAGGCGTTAAGTGCCAGTAAATTTGTTTGCGCTGAAATATCTGCAACAACCCCCGCCATTTCTTCGATACGAGCGGTATGCTCCATAAAGGTATTTGCTACATCATGAATGACTTTTACTGTGTTAATATTTTCTTCAATCATTTGCTGCTGAGAGAAAATGACTTCTTTTCCTTTATCAATTGCACCAACAGCTAGATTGCCATGATCAACGGAAACCGTTGAGCGATGCACGTTTTGATTGAAATCGGTATCCATTGTCTCGACAAGCTGCACAGTATGATGCAGTGAATTTGAAACGGATAGGGAATCTCTCGAAATTTTTTCGGTAGCGCTTGCAACATGTTCACTGATTTCAGCAAATAATTTATTTTCATGCTCTAAATCATTTGTAAATGTATCTATGTGTCCACTCACGTTATGAATCGCATCTAACAATTGCTTTAATTGATTCGTCATCGTATCAAATGAACGATTTAACACACCAATTTCATCATTCGTTTTATAATGAATAGGCTCAATCATAAGATTTCCAGACGCGATTTCATTGGCATTATGAGCCAGTTTACGAAGTGGTTTTGTAATATTTCTAATGATTAATACTGTAAAGACACTACCAAATAAAACTAATAGAATAATTCCAGCTAAAGATAATGTAATAACAAAGGTAATTTGCTGTGCTAAATCTTTTTGTATATCTTGGTAATGTTCATTAGCAAACAAGCCTAGTACATGTACATCATTTAGTATGCCTGCAATACGTGCTTCTTGTGTACGTACATTCGTAGCATTTTTATCGGTTACCGCCTGATTGGCTGCAGTTAAAAAGGCTTTCACTTTTCCTTGCAATTTATTGAAGGTTTTTTCACTTTCCTTATTATGTAATAAAGGTTCTATAATTGCTAGTTTATCGTTAATCGTACCTTCTAATTTTTTCAATGATTCTATTTGTTTATCTGTCACACTCTGTGGTTGAGCGACACCAATAGCTGTTGCATAGCTGCTTAGCTCATTTTGTGTATTTTTCAACTCGGACTCAATCACTTGAATATTGATAATTTTCGGTAAAATGTCCTGGTTCGATGATTGAATGCGTACCATCGCCATTATGACAATGGCGATAAGGGCAATCGAAACTGCAATGAGCGTAAATGAGTTTACTAATATTTTTTTATTTAATGACATTTTCCTTACTCCTCTTATTGGCCAAATTGCTGCTGTGATATTGTATTCAGTTCATCTTCAATCCTCGTTGCATTATCAATCACACGCACAGGTGCGAGTTTCATCGCTTTTTCTTTCATACCTAAAGCGACACGCTGCTGTCCAGTTGGTTTCTCTTTCGTATAATTTTCTATAAATTCATAAACGGCTACATCGATATTTTTTAACATAGAAGATACGACTGCTTTTTCTGCATATGTGTATTGATCTGTATCAACCCCAATCGCTAAAACGCCACTTTCTTGCGCTTGTTGTAGTAAACCAACGCCTGTATATCCTGCAGCTGCGTAAAGTACATCTGCCCCTTGTGTAATCATGTTAGCTGCCATGGTCTTACCAACCTTATCATCTGAAAATGTATCAGCATATGCCACAATCATTTCAATATTGGGATTGATGGCCTTTGCTCCGTCCGCAAAACCTTTTTCAAACTTTTCGATTACTGGGTCTACCATCCCACCTAGAAAAGCAACTTTTCCTGTTTTTGACGCCTTTGCGGCTAATGCGCCTGCCAAATAGCTACCCTCATTTTCTTTAAAGGTAATAGAATGAATATTTTTAACGTCTGATTCCGAATCAACTAGAACAAATTGTTGTTCTGGATTTGCTTTTGCAATTTTTTCTAAATCTTCTTGCAGAGAAAAACCAACTGCAAAGATTAAGTCATTGCCCTCTTCCATTAACTCTTTAATCCCTTTTTCATAGTTTGGCTCATTGCTAAGTTCACGGTAATCAAACACAATCCCAAGATTATCACGTGCCTCGATTAAACCTGCTACTGCTAAATCTGCAAACGACTGGTCACCGAGTCCAACGTCTGGTAGCATAATACCAACTTTGAATCTATCTTCTACTCGTAATTCTGTTGAAGCTTCATTTTGCGCTGAGTTGTTCCCACAAGCTGCTAATAATAGTCCTGCCGCCATTGTTATGGCAAATAAACTCTTCTTCATAATACTTACCCTCATTCACACTTATTTTTGCTTATACATCTGTTCTAGAAATTACAAAAATACCTAATTAAGTATATATGAAATTAAGTCAAAGTGCTTAATAACTTTTTTTGATTTGTAACGGTTATATATGTATTTTTACATTGAAAACCCTGGCTTCTAATACATTATAATGTTTTGCACTTTGTGAACCTCAAGTTTTTTCCTATGAAAAGGAGACACCCTTTAAAGCTTTACTCCATAGTTAGAAGATTTTACAAAAAAGAGAACGCAAGGTAAAATAATTATAATCCGAAAACAGAAAGGAGATTAGACTTTTATGCTAAAACTTATTATCGCAAATTAAATTCCAACGAATTTAATAAATTAGGACTATTCTATAATTCCAAGAAATTATAGGTTTATTAGCTATGTCCTTTTGCGATAATTGAGAGAAGCAAATATTGTCTAATCCATATAAGCAAATAATAAAGTATTAAATCAGACTAAGATGAAACAGAAGGTTTGATTTTCAATACTTTAGTTTGCGTATAAAAAGACTTTATGAGTTTAATCTCATAAAGTCTTTTGCTGTTTTAGGAGGTGATAATTCCCATAAAATACATGCAATGCAACAAGGTGATTGAAACAAAAATTGGAGGGAATTAAAATGGAAAAATATGAATTAGTAAGTGATTATCGAAATAATGAAAGCTTGAAAGAGAGTTTTAATGCCTTAGCAATGAAAACATTCAAGTTAGATTTTCGAGACTGGTATAACAAAGGGTATTGGAATGACACATATATACCATATTCGTTTGTTGATGAAGGTAAGATTGTCTCAAATGCTTCAATTAATAAAATGTCTGTAATTATTAATGATAAAATGTATAAAGGCATCCAGATTGGTACTGTAATGACGGATGAAGATTATCGCAATCAAGGTTTGGCTCGGCAATTAATGCAGCATATTATGAAAAAATATGAAAATAACTGTGATTTTATGTATCTTTTTGCGAATGATACTGTTTTAGATTTTTATCCGAAGTTTGGTTTTACACGTCTAAATGAAAGTGAGTTTAGCTTAGATCTAGCAAAAAGCTCAATTAAAATGAAAGTCAATGCGAAAGTTAAACAGCTTACTATTGAACAAGATCTTGTATTACTTGAAAAATTTGCGGAAAATCGCCATGTAAACTCAAGGAATTTAGATGTTGAGCATAATGAAAGTTTATTAATGTTTTATTTTACGATAGTATTTCATGAGGCTATTTTCTATTTGGAGGATTTAGAAACGATTGTGCTAATGGAGGAAGAAGAAGATACGCTGCATATTTTCGATATCATTTCGTTAAATGCTCACAATGTGGAAGCTGTATTAGCAAGCGTTGTAAAGAAAACAACGAAAACAGTGATATTTTATTTCACGCCTGATTTTACAATCGAGGGCATGACAGCAATCATTATGCCAAATGATGATGATGCATTATTCATTTTATCAAAAAAAGCATTGTTAAAAGGCAACTTTATGTTTCCATTAACATCACATTGTTAATTGGAGTGCAATTTCTATATTGGAGTTAGTATTGACGAGCTGCTCAGGTAAGTGGAAGAATCGCTCCGGTTCAAGTAAAAGTGCTCGGGTTAGCGTAAGAATCGCTCCGATCCAAGAAAAAGAGCTCAGGGTAGCGTAAGAATCGCTCTGATGCAAGTAAAAGTGCCCAGGTTAGCCGAAGAATCGCTCCGATCCAAGTAAAAGTGCTCAGGTAAGTGGAAGAATCGCTCCAATCCAAGTAAAAGTGCTCAGGTAAGTGGAAGAATCGCTCCGATCCAAGTAAAAGAGCTCAGGTTAGCGGAAGAATCGCTCAGGTCATCCCAAAATACGGAAGCAATTACGCCAAGGCGAAATAGATTAGTATGAATGTAACAGCAGAGCATCTACTTAAGCTTTTTCAAATTTGTTTTACTATCACAAAATTATCCAAGTGAACACGTATCCTAACCATGGATGCTTGTTTACTTGGATATATTTTTTATCCTTTTGTCTATCTGCTCATAAAACCGGCATCTGAAGTTTCCAAAAAGGGGAATATAAATTTCTTGATTTTGATAAAAGAATCGATTAATATTTACTTACCGGTCGGTAAAAAAGAATGAGCCTTTACTTTTTGAAAATATAAGGCTGAGGTTTTGTTTTCAATTATTAGATTTTAGAAGTTATAAATAGGGTGCTTAGGGGGGAACATTTATGACCAAACAGTTACAATCAAAACGTATTGAAGGGTTAGATTTTGCTAGAGCTTTGGCCATGTTTGGAATGCTTATAGTAAATTTTAAAATTATTATAGGAGCGGTAGGAAATGGGCCGGATTGGCTTATATGGTTTACTGGACTTTTTGAAGGAAGAGCGTCTGCCACTTTTGTTACACTTGCAGGTATTGGAGTTGCTCTAATGACAAGAAAAGCTAGAAATGAAGGTTCGCCTACCATTATTAAAGAAAATAGAATGAGTTTAAGGAAACGTTCCGCTTTTCTCTTTATTTTAGGTTTACTTTTATATGTGGCAGATTGGACTGGAGATATCCTACATTATTATGGTGTTTATATGCTGATCGCATCATTTCTTATCGTAGCTTCTACAAAGTTCATGATCATCCTATCTAGTATTTTCTTAATAATATCGCAAATCTTACAAGTAATAATGAATTATTTGAAAGGATGGCATCCTGAACAACCATTTATGGAATATCTTGATTTTTGGACAATTGAAGGTTTTCTAAGAAATCTTTTGTTTAATGGGTATCATCCAGTTTTCCCTTGGGTATGTTTCTTTTTGCTTGGAATGATCCTTGGTAGACTTGATTTATCGAAGAAAGCTATAAGAAATAAAATGTTGTTTATTTCTTTATTTTTACTTCTAACAATAGAGGTACTTTCAAAAGTGCTACTGCGATTATCTTTGTCGGTATTAGATGTAAGCAGTGCAGAGTATTTGTTTCAAACTGGACCAATTCCACCAAATATCTTATATATCCTATCAAATTCCGCTTCTGCGATAATTGTCATTGTTGCTTCCATTTATTTTTCAGAAAAGTTCGCTGGGCAATGGGTGACAAAATCACTTATTCAAACAGGGCAATTAACATTAACTCATTATGTCAGCCATGTATTTATTGGTGTTGGCCTATTAGCTTTAATAAATAGATTAGAGAACCAAACGTTAGCATTTTCACTAATATTTACGATAATTTTTTTTGTAGCGAGTATTTTATTCTCTGTTTTATGGAGTAGAAAATTTAAACGAGGACCTATTGAATGGGTTATGAGAAAAATAACAAATTAATAGTTTAGTAGTAGAGTATTACATACGCAAAGATAAGAAAAGCGTTCTTGTCAATTTGAACAGGAACGCTTTTTTACAACAGAAGCAGGTTTTAGTAGAAATTATTCAATCTAATAACCAACCATAGGATTCATCGGCAAAACTCTGAAGGTAATTCATGAATAAGCCTGCATGGTAACCATCACAAACAGCATGGTGCATTTGTAAAGAAACAGGAAGATAGACAGCATTATCCTTCTGCACAAATTTACCAGCAGTAATAATTGGTAAAAGGTAATTACCTCCATTATTAATATTAAGGTGAAAACCAGTAAATGAACACCAGGGAATCATTGAAATGTGAAAAATATTTTCAGGGATAGTGGATTTAGGAAATAAACTTATTCTACCGTTATATTTCTTTAAATCACTTTCGTAATTCTGATGAAACTGTTTAAAATTATTCGATGTTTCTGTCCAAATGCTCGAAAATGTCTCTGTTTCCTCATTGAAAATTGTGTAACTTGGATTTAGTTTTTCCCAATAACCTAATTCTCCCTGGCTATTAAAACACGTTCTAAATGCAATATTCGTGCTGACAGCTTTTGTCACCATGTAAATAAATGCTGGATAAAATTTAAAATTATTATCTTTTATGTTTTTATAGAGAACGCGAATATCTATTTCAGATGTCATACTAAATGTTGTTTGTTGGGTCATATAATGCTCAAAATACTCGTCTCGATGCCAGTTTTTTCGATCAATTTTATTGAAAATCATATTATTTGCCTCCTAAATATTGTTTATTTTTATTTAGGAGGCGATTTTCACTGCTTTTTTCATTCATTACACCCTCTATATAGTATTGACACGCTACTTAACATTCTATTTCCCTATTATATAGAAAAGAAGGCCTTTATAAAAGCTCCTTGTTGATTCGTTTTTTTTAGCAATCGACTTGTTCGTCTAATGTTTCACGTTATTATTGTAAGAAAACAACCGGACTGCTAGCAAAAGAGCCAGCAAGACCATTATGAGCCCTGACCAGCCTAGATTACCTACGGAGAAACTGCTAATCACCAGCCCCCCCGATAGCCGATCCAAGAGCGAAACCGAACTGGATAAACGAAGTGTTGACGCTAAGAGCTATATCAGGTGAGTGTGGTACTAAGGAAACCAAATACAACTGCTGAGCTGGGGAGGTTGCCCATGTTGCCACCATCCATATCATAATCAACGGAATGATAGCATAAATCAAGCCGTCTGCCCAAGACACAAGCAATAACATTCCGGCTTGGATGGAAAGACCAGTATAAATCACGAACTTCGGTCCTTTTTTATCAGCAATTACTCCTCCAAATTTGGAGCCGAAAAAACTGCAAAGACCAAAGATTAACAGAATTCCGGAAAGTGTAGCACCCGAAAATTTCGCACTTGCTTGTAAGTAGGGAGCGATGTAAGTAAACAACGTAGAGTATCCCCCAATATAGAACAGTGTAATGGCAAGAGCAAGAAGAATCTTTTTGTTTCTCAAAATTGACAGCTGCATTCCGATCGAAAAAGTTTTTTCCTCAGTAATAGACGAGACTTTAGTAAAGACTACCAGCAATGGAATCAATGTTAGTATTCCTATAAGGATGAATAATATTCTCCAGCCAACAACTTCGCTTAGAAACGTGCCTGCTGGAACACCAAGAACAAGAGAACTGCTTAAACCCATCAGAATAGTACCGATGGCTCGACCCCGATTCTGTACTACCACTAAACGAGTCGCCACAGCCATTGCAATAACAGTAGCAGCTCCACCGCTAACGCCTTGAATCACTCGCGCCAATAATATCATTTCATAAGAGAGACTAAAATAGACTAGGAAGCTACTTAGAATAAAAATACTGAGCATAATCAACAGTATTTTTTTACGATCTATCTGGATGGTTGCCGCTATCAAGATGGGGGCCCCAATCGCTGCTGATAGGGCGAACGCCGTAACTAGCGCTCCCGCAGAAGATGTAGTAATTCCAAGATCTGCTGCTACCATATGTAGAATTCCGCTTATAATATACTCAATTGTCCCGATAAGAAACACTGCTAGAGCAAGCAAATAAACAACCCATTTATTACTCATAGTCGATCCTTTCTTTCTTCAATAGGGATTTGGATTTCGATTAGACAAGTATCTGGCTCACCTGAAAGTGGCACATAGAAATCCCTTCCTGGTCGATGATCTCGAATGCGGTAGCCGTTGTGCTCAATCCATCTAGCGAGGTCTATGCAGGCTGTTTCGGAAAACGTTGAATCCGAACGGAACAATAATGTGGCTACTGTTTCCGAGGGAAGGAAACGTAGATTAAGATGCTCAGAAGGCTTTAGTGTGTCCTGTTTCACAGTATAGCCGACCTCAAGCTCAAAGGCATGGGTCGTGCTACCAGGAGTGTTCCATAGCACCGTCTGTGGACCAGATAAGGAAGATCTGAAGCGACTATCGAGAAGTCCATTGAAAGTTTCGAAAAGGATTGGAATATCATCAAGTGTTCCTAGCGAAGCATATGTAATCATGTGCATTTCTTCAACGAACTTAATAACAACTTCCTGTTCTTTATCCATCCTACCTTCACACTCAACAAGCTGTATTCGTTCTTTAACCCGTGCAAGCTTGGACCTTTCGATATCTAACAGTCTCTCGATTTCACTTTCTTTAAGTCTAAGCATGCCGCGAATCTGTTCAGCAGATATTTCTTCTTGAAGAAGTTGAGCGATTTGCTGAAGTGTAAACCCTAATTCTTTAAAAATGACGATTCGATTAATCTCTAGCAGCTGTTCAGAGGAGTAGTAACGATACCCGGTCGATTCATCAGTTTTTGTTGGCTTTAATATTCCGAGCTGATCATAATAACGTAGAGTTTGCAGTGGAATTCTGCTTAGCCTAGAAAATTCACTGATTTTAAACATTGTTTCACCTTTTCTTTTTATATTTCGGTATGAGTATATACCCTCTAGTTAGGTATAAAGTCAAGAGTTCAGACAAAATTTTTGAAGTGGATTTTATCTTCATTCAGCAAATGTTTTCTGTAGCGAAAGCGAGGCGGCAGATGTTTTATGCGCGTAAACGTAGCGACAGCAGCAGATACAGAAGACTCCTACCTCTACAGGTGATATCAAAAATCAGTTGTTATTAGATACTGGAAGTCACTTCTTACAACAGCAAAAATTGTTTCAAATGATTGTCTATTATGAGAGAATCCTGTTCGTTTTGTCCGATTCCAAAGCAATGTCCCCACTTAGATTCGATTGGCTGATAAATCGCATTAGGCATATGCTTCACTTCATATGCATTATCCTCAGAAGGAAAAAATAGATCGGTCGAGCCAGGCATAACAAGGGCATGTGCGGTAATACGGTTCAATGCCTGTCCAAAATTTCTATTGTCTAGAGGATTGGAGCTAATATCTCCATTAATTCCAGTACGGAGCATAGCAATTAAGTCGTTGGCATCGAAGGAAAGGAACACTTGATCCCAATAGTCTTCAAGATAGGCCTTTAACGTCGAGTATCCTTCCACCTGATAGAGCTGTTCTAAATAATATGACTGAGAAAACCCCCAAGGAGCATAAACACGTCCCATCGCGGCAAGTCCTCTTGTAGGCTGATGGGTATAGAAACCTTCCTTCCAGTTGGAATCTGCTTGCAATGCTGCGATAAGCCCCTCAAAAACAAGCTGTGCATGTGGTCTCGTCTTTGCGGTTCCGCCAAACGGTGCAATCTGCTCGACCATCTCAGGATAACTTGTCCCCCATTGAAAGGTTTGTAGCGCTCCGAGCGACCAGCCAACTACTAGGGCAATCTTCGTAATACCAAATTTCTCGGTTATGAGCCGATGTTGTAGCTGGACATTATCATAAATCGTAATGAGCGGGAAGTTCGCTCTGTCAAAAGGTGCTGGTGTATTGCTTGGGGAGGAAGATAGACCATTTCCCAACATATTTGGTACAATAATAAAATATTTATTTGGATCGAGAGCTTTACCAGGTCCAATCAACCACTCATTATCAGTATGCTGACCAGCAAACCAAGTAGGATAGACAATTACGTTTGATTTAGTAGAATTTAAAGTTCCATAGGTTTTATAGGCAAGAAAGGCTTGGGGCAACTTTTGACCCGATTGTAGCTCGACATCTCCCAATGAATAAATTTCGTAATCTTTCATTATGCAATTCTCCTTCGTTATACAAGATTTAATGTTGAAGCTTGATTTTTACTCTACGATACTGCTACTATCAAATCAACGAAACGTTTTTGATCATGATGTTCAATTTTTTTGAATTAAGAGGTGTTGTCTTAATGGAAATTCGCCAACTTAAAACATTCTGGACGCTTGCTTCCACACGCAGTTTTAGCCGCACTGCCGAAGTGTTGAACTATGTTCCGTCTACTGTAACCATGCAAATCAAGGCTTTAGAGGAAGAATTAGGAGTTAAGCTATTGGATCGCTTAGGCAAGAGTGTCGTTTTAACAGATGCAGGTCATCAGTTGTTGCCCTATGCCAATAAAATTTTAAATGATATAGAGGAGGCACGGTATGTCTCAAGTCAGAGCGGACAATTAACTGGTACGGTTACAATCGGTGCAGACGAAGTGCTTTGTACATACCGTCTACCTGCATTACTCCGGGTTTTTCGAGAACGATTTCCACACGTACGTCTCTTATTTAGACCCTTATCTAGTCACAATTTGAAACAGAGTCTGAGGGAAGGTAATGTCGATGTGGTCTTTATGCTGGATGAACCTATCATATCTGCGGATCTTCATACCGAGCTTTTATTGGATGAACCTTTTCTTATGGTTGTTTCCCCAAACCATCCATTAGCTGTATGCTCTATATTAAGTATAGAAGATTTTAACAAAGAGCATATTCTACTAAGTGAAAAGGGTTGCTCTTACCGAACTTTCTTCTATCGCACGTTATTGAGAAAAGGGGCAGACAGCTTGACCGAACTAGAGTTTAATAGTGTAGAGGCTATTAAACAATGTGCAATGGTTGGACTCGGTATTGCCTTACTTCCCGAAATGTCGCTTAAGGGAGAGTTAGAGCGAGGAGAACTAATCACTTTACCTTGGGATCTATCTGAAATACGATTTGCTACTCAAATGCTGTGGCATCAAGAGAAATGGATTTCACCATCAATGAAGGAATTTATCGAATTGGCAAGAAGTGTATTAAAATAGAGTATAGTGAAGAGCATATTTAATATCCCCGAATGTAAGGGTACAAATGTATTTTTTAAAGAAACAACATTCAGCCAAATATTGCAATCGAAATTATGAACGATAATTCAATTCTTTCTATGAGACATAAAAATTGAAATAATAAAAATTCGGTGTTTTTATACTCTGAATTTGGATTCTTCTTGATCTTATCTTCTATAACTGCCAAATGGTTATAGCTTAGAATCATTCTGTTTTAAATTTTAATTGGAGCTAGAATGCATGTTGTATTAAATTGACATTTTTAACGAAGCAACATGTACTCTAAACAACTTGTGGAGGAGATTTACATGATGGAATTATTTGATTGTGTAGTTATAGGTGCAGGTGGCACTGGTTTAAATGCAAGCTTGATTTTAGGGAGATCCCGCAAAAAAGTTGCTTTATTTGATAATGGAACAAATCGGAATCGTGTGACGCAGGAATCACATGGGTTTCTAACACGTGATGGGATTAAACCAGCAGAGTTTAAAGAAATAGCTATAAATGATGTAAAAAAATACCCATCAGTTCATTTTTATCAAAATACGGTTATGAATATAATAAAACAATCAAACGGACTGTTTAAAATTGAGACGTTGGAAGAGGTAGAGATTGTTGCAGAGAGAATAATATTGGCAACAGGGTGTTCAAGAGGAATTTCCATCGATTCCAGATATTAAAAATTATTATGGGAAAAGTCTATTCAGCTGCCCAACTTGCGATGGATGGGAGTTGAGAGATAAACCTCTAATTATCATTTCGGAGGATGAAGAACAAACCCTTTTTAAAGGAAAGCTTTTATATAACTGGTCAAAAGATTTAGTAATAGCTACAAATGGTTATGAAGTTTCTGCTCCAACATTGAATGAACTTCAAAGAAAAGATATAACTGTTATTACTGAACCTATTCATATCTTGAATGGTGAGGACGGTTATTTAAACAAAGTAGTGTTTAGTTCAGGACTTGAAATCGAAAGAGTGGGAGGATTTATTGTACCTAATTTTATGCGACCAAATCAATTCGCAGAGAAGCTTGGTTGTCAATTAAATGAAAATGGTAGCATTGTGGCAGATGAGGCAGGGCGAACGTCACAGGAAAATATTTATGCAGCGGGGGAGACAGCAAAATTAGGTCCGTCTTCATTAATAATTGCTGCTGCTGAAGGTTATAAAACCGCAATGGCAGTTGTTTTCGATAGTACAATTTAAAAATTTTATTTTAATTACGGATATTAAAGGTCTCTAATATTTATTGAAAGGGGAATTGTTGATTCAAATAAATAACACTTAAAGCATATTATATCTTTAAAATTTTTATTTCCATGAAGGGGGAAAAATTATGGCAATTGTTCATGTAACAACAAAACAGGAATTAGGAGAACACCTAAAAACTAAAAAAATGGTGATCATAAACTTTTGGGCTGAGTGGTGTAGTCCTTGTAAAATGTTCGGAATGGTTTTAAATCAACTTAATGAAGAGTGTAGTGATAAGGTGAAAATTATAAGGGTGAATGTTGACAAAAGCCCAGAGCTTGCGGCGAAATATCAGGTGCTTGGGATTCCTCATTCTCGTTTGATTATTCATAATAAATTACAAGAACCAATTGTCGGATATGTTCCTTTTGAAAATCTAAAGCAAATTATTGGAGTTTGATTCGTCATAAAAACAGGAGGAAATAAGATGGAGATTTTTGAGTGTGCAATTATAGGTGGAGGACCGGCAGGATTAAATGCAGCATTATTGCTAGGTAGAGCGAATCGATTAGTAGCATTGTTTGAAACAGATAATGACCACCTTGCATTCGAGCTTCAAGGAAGTATTTCAAGAAATGGAAATGCCTCTATTGAATTTATGCAAGAAGCAAAAGAAAAATTAAATCAATATCCAACTATTCATTCCATCGTTAGTCAAAGCGTTAGGGCTATTAAACAGTCAGACAATAAGCTTTTTAAAATTTATACAGAAGATGGCGAGAATTTTCTAGCTGAGAAAATTCTTTTGACAGATGGTACTAAAATACAGACAGCAATCCCAAATATTAAGCAATATTATAATAAAAGTATTTTTACTTCTCCATATGGCTATGGCTGGGAATTAAAGGATAGAAAATTGATTTATATAAATGAAACAGGTGATGTTGCAAGAACTGCTAAAATAATTTTTAATTTATCAAATGATTTAGTTGTGGCAACAAACGGTCATGAAATAAAGGAAAATGAAAAGAGAGAACTAGTAAATAAAGGGATAAATGTAATTACCGATAAGATTAAAGAAATGAAAGGACATAATGGGGTATTGAGTAGTGTCGCCTTTCAAGATGGGTTAGAAATTGAGCGGGAGGCAGGCTTTATTACCCCATCCATTTATACAACAAATTCCATTGGTCAAGGATTTTCTTGTGATTTAGATGAACATGGGTTAATCGTTGTTGATTATTTTGGAAGAACATCAGAAAAAAATGTGTATGCAGCTGGCGATGCTGCTCAGCCTGCACCAACAGAAATTGTTCTTTCAGAAGCAACGGGAATTCAAGTAGCAATAACAATTAATTCAGATATTTCAATTGAAAAATTTTAAATTTGTTACTTAAAGGAGCCTTATTTAGAATGATATCACAATTATCTTACTTCATGAGCGAAAATCCTTTAATCTTATTGATCCAGAAAAGTTTGAAACGACAATTGTTTCACGGCAAAAATAGTACGTTTCCAAAGCCATAAAAGGATACCTCGAAGTGAAATAAAATCATTGCTAGTAGTAGTAATGGCTTCATTTATATAAAATGTCTGCTTTTTATCATAGGCAGACATTTTTATATAGAGAGAAAACAATGCTAGCATTTATGGTAATATAGAACGCGATAAGTTATGCATGAGGAGGCTTGAATTAGGTGGTAGAACCTCTTTCACAAGAAGAAAGAAATTATTTATTATCTCTTGTTACAGAAGAACAGAGAATCTTTTTAGAGCATAAACTAAAACGAGGTAGGGAAACAATTTTCGGGAATTTTATGCTATCTGAAAAGGTTAGTGCACTCAAGTCGACAGATGAAATTGTTTTGTTAGAGGATGAGCAAAATGCCGCTGATTGGAAGATTATTAAATACCATGACTACGGGTTCAGAAATCGTGAGGGGAAGTGTGCATGTGGCCGTTCTTTGAGATACGAATTTACAGTACAACATTCTAAGACTTTAAAAACTATTACATATGGGAAGGTTCATCTTGTGGATTTTTTAAACCTACAGGTAAGAGATATAAATGAAGTTGTGAATGGATTAAGGATAATTGATCATGAACTAGATGAAATGTTAAGAAAAATAAGAATTAAAGACTATGGGTATAAAATTTTAGATGAATTATCTAACAAAATCAATATACCATTGGATATTCAGGAACATATAGAATATAAGGTACCATTATTAAATAGTCAGTTTAGGCGACTTTTGAAAATAATTAAAGATCAAGAGAAAAATAGACCAAAGGAATCGTTAAACGTAGATCATCTGAAGATTTATGAGAAGGTGAGCCTGCTAATTGATGAGCGACTTCAACAAGAAAAAAATGAACAACAATCTAGGGAACAAAGGTTAGTGGAAATTGTGAATAATCAGCTTCCTATCCATCCAACATTAAAAGAAACTGCTTATTGTCTAGTAAAGAATGGAGTCACAAGTTCTACTGAAATTAGTCATCTAATTAAAACCTATTATGATGTGGATAAACGAATTTCTAGAGGGAGACTGCAAAGACCTTATATTTATATGGATGTTGTATTGGCTTGTATGGAATATGCAAAACAAGGATTTCTTATTTTTGATGAAGAATCCTCAGCGATAGATGACTGCATTTTTTATATAGATACTCAAGAAATTCAAATTTATGATGAACAAGAAGAAATACAAATCACTCTTTTTTAACTAGCATTTTATCTAGAAGAATTAAATTTATACCACCCTGATTTTAGGTTTACTAATAATAGTTTTAAAAAGATTCTTTCGTTTACGTTTATTACATCAATAGGTAATTCAAAGAATCTTTTTTTGCTATAATCCTCTGATTTCACTTTTTAAGCCAGCTGCAAAAAAAGGTCCATTTAGTGTGATGGTTGATAATATCCTAGCCATTTCTTGTGGTGTTTCCCTTCTGTCACTAAGCAGCCATTGCTGAACTACACCAATATGTGCTGAAGCAATGTACGAAACAAGGTATTCTCTTGGAACAAGGATATTCTCTTGTTTTAGCGGACTTTCTTCACTCTCAAATAAAGTTTTCCACATAAAGTTTTTTAATTTGGTTTGAAAAGATAGGTCTCCATTTGGACCTAATACTGCCTTCATAAACCTTTTATTTTGCTCTAAAAATTCAAATATTAATATAGCAATTTCGAATGGCTTCAAGGTAGTGCCATTCGTATGAAGGTCAGCAATTAAATTATAAATATTTTGTTTTGCAATGTTTGACATCCCAAGCATGATTTCTTCTTGGTATCGATTCATTAAATCATATTTGTCTTGATAATGTGCATAAAAAGTCCCTCTATTTATTTTTGCTTTAGATGTAATATCCTTTACAGTTATTGAATCAAACCCCTTCTCTTCAATCAATTCAACCAATGCATCTTTAATAGCCTCAATTGTTCGAATAACACGTAAATCCGTGAAATTATCTTTCAAAAAAATCCCTCCAAAATTTTATCCGACACATGTATTCAATGTGTTCTGTAAACGACACTTTTCTTGTTTTTGATTATTGAATGGTTACAATCTCAATTTTATAATTTATTGTGTAATAAACAACAGGTTGTTCATTATTATAACTCAAAAAGAGGTGAGGTAAATGAAAATGCTTAAAAATAAACTGGTATGGCTTGCACCAATTATTGCATTGATCGTTGTTTTTATCTTTTCACTAACATTATTTCCTTCTGTGCAACCAACACCGAAAAATTTACCGATAGCAATTGTAAATGAAGATCAGGGAATTGAAGTTCCAAATCAAGCAAAAATGATTATGGGTAAAACAATTGTTGAAATGATACAAACTACTTCTGGAACACCATCAAAAGATGAAGAGCCTGCTATAAAGTGGATTGTAATAAAAAGCACAGAAGAGGTACAAAAGGGTTTAGATAAGCAAAAATATTATGCAGCATTAGTAATTCCTAAAGATTTTAGTAACAAACAAGCATCTCTACGTACTCCTGTGCCCTCCAAGCCAGAAGTACAAATATTAATTAATCAAGGCATGAATAGTGCAGCCTCTACAATGGCAGGGCAAATACTGAACGGGATAGTTGATAATATGAACAATCAAGTTCGCACGCAGCTACTAGAAGGGTTCAAAGCACAGGGAGGAACATTGACAGTAGAACAGGCATCCGCCTTAGTAACACCTATTTCAAAAGTGGTCTCAAATGTCAACGAGATCGGAGAAAATAGTGCTAATGGCAATGCTCCTGTTTCTTTATTTCAACCTTTATGGATGGCTATTTTGGCTAGTACAGCTATTTTGTTTATTGTTGTAAATAAACTCCAAATTAGTACGCGAAGAGAGAGTCTTTCAGCAAAGATTGGGCAAATATGTATAGGAGCAATTGTTGCCCTTGTAGTAGGATTTGGGTTTACCTGGATCGCTGATGAGATGGTAGGAATCCATATACCTGCATATATGGATACAGCCTTATTTTTATCTATTACATCTTTTAGTTTCTTTTTATTAATATCTGCGGTTCTTTCATGGTTTGGCATAAAAGGAATAGCTATTTTTGCTTTAATGCTATTCTTTGGCGGACCATTACTTGCACTCCCTCGGGAAATGATGTCCTCCTTTTATCGTGATTGGGTGTATGCCTGGTTACCAATGCGGTTTATGACTGAGGGCTTACGGGAGCTATTTTTCTTTGGAAAAGAATTGTCTTGGAACACTTCTGTATCAGCGCTTGTTTGGATTGGCATTATTAGTATGTTTATCATACTAGCATCTTCGTTAAGGATTTCTGTAAGTAAAGAGGAAGCAACACAGGAATAGTAGCAATTTGGCAAAACAAAATTTCACTCATTAATTTGAGGCTTTGGTGAAATAGGTCGCTAATATTCTTAAGCTAAAAAACACTTTATATTTACTGTGTTTTTTTACCAACCATTTTAGGCAGTCGTCTTTTTGAAAGGGGCTGTTCAATTAACACTATGAAGTCACATCTACTATGTACTGCACCCCAACTGTTAGATTTTTGGTCTAACTTTTGGGATTCACTACAAATAAGGTGTGGCTTTTACTATTTGAATAATAAATCAGTAGCAGCAATTATCAGTTGACAGAATGGAGTTGGTGAGATTAATATTTTAATTAATAAAATATTTTATGAACTTAAAATATTTAATTATTTAAATTGTTGGGGTGTGTTTATGTTAAAAGAAAGAATGAAGAATATTTTTCAAACATTAGATCAGATAAATTATGCTTTGCTTAATCACTATGAAGAAGTACTTGAACATAAATTAACGTCAAAGCAAGCCTTGATTATGGAGCATGTACATGTTCATGGAACTTTAACAGTGAATGAATTGGCTGAAAAGATGAATATGTCAGCTAGTGCAATTAGTCAATTACTGTCTAAATTAGAGAGCGGACATTACATTGAGCGGGCAATTAACCCAGAATCCAGACGTAAAATTGATGTAACACTTGGCTCGAAAGGTGAAGAGCTATATAAACTGTATGAAGAGGTGGATAAACAGGTAGTTTCAAAATACTATTCTAAGCTAGATGATGAAGTAATCAATCAATTTGAGTATGTAGTGAACAAGATTTACGAGGTGATTATAGAAGAACAAAAAAGTTAAGGGAGAGTAGCTTTTATGAATTGGGTGTACATGATTATTGTATTTATTATCTGCATACCTGGTATTTATTATATGTATCAATCAGAAAAAATTTATATTAAAGAAGATGATGTAACTGATCGGCAACGATTAATAATTCATATTCTTACTGCCATTATTTTTTCAGCGATAGGTGCTTTTATTGTACCTAAGATTGATGTAGTGCAACAAATAGAGGCTATAAAGATAATTTCATATGGCTTCGGTTTAGGAGTTATTTGTTCTATTGGTAATTTACTATTCTACTATATGTACTTTGTACCTAATTTGACAAGAGAAGAATATTATAAAATTGAAAACTATTATGTTAATGCAGGTATTTTAAGCCGTGTATTTTATGGAGGAATTATAGAGGAAGTCATATTTAGATGGAGTTTACTTAGCTTGTTTATTTGGTTGTGTCAATTAGTGAATTTAAACAATGAGACTAGCGTATGGATAGCAATCACTTTTTCAAGTATTTTATTTGCTCTCATCCATATACCATCTATAAAGCTTGTTACCAGTAAGCCAAAAACATCCATGTATGTGTATGCTATTTTCGGAAATATTTGGGTGGGTGTTTTTGCAGGAGCAGCCTTTGTTTATGGAAGTTTAGTAGCGGCTATAATAGTCCATATGCTTTTTCATTTACTATGGTGGCCTATTCAAATTCGTGAATATGCTAAATTACAATGATTTAACTTAGGATAATTAACAATAAAAAGAGTACGATGAAGTATCTGTTCAGAAGGGCAAGAAGTATTGATGAAAAATTCTATGGGAGAAAAAGTATAGGAAATTGATTACAAGCATAATTGGAAGCAAGGTTCAACAGCTATGAAACTGAAATCGAGAACATATTAGGTGGCTTTATTCATCAAAGATGTGAAAATATTCAGTTACCCAACTAATTTTAAGCTGCTATTTTAGCTCATAATAACGAAATTAAAAGGATCACATGGAGGTTAGTGACCCTTTATAAATATTAGAAAGGAAAGGCTATTTCTTTAATTCTAAGCATTAGAGACTCTATTGGATATTATCAATAAGCTCTTACGAAACTAGTACAGACAATAATTAGAAGACTAAGAAGAATAACAAGTAGTGTTAGATTTAATAAATAAAAGGCTTTTTAGATTAATACATGAAAGATGCGCCAACAATAATTAGAAGAATAAATAAAACAACAATTAGGACGAATGATGAGCCGTTATAACCGCTGTTGCCGCCGTAATAGCAATTGTTATTTATGCCTCCTACATTACCATAGTATCCCATAAAGTATTCCTCCTTTTATGATCTATAATATGTATAGCTGTAGAAAATTTAAGAGGTACTCATCCAATAAAAAAACATTTAGAAATAAAATAGGATTGTTCTTTTTGTTAAGAGATTATAAACAATAATGAGCTTTTTCCTTCAAGGAAATAAATTAGATGCTATTTAAATGGCATATCTACTTGGGTTTGGTTTTTATGTATAAAAAAAGACAATGGGCGAGGTGAGAGTTTACTACATCAAGCCCATTGTATGTAAGTATAAATTACTGTAATTGTAGAGGGGATGGTGCTTAGAAAATGCACTAACGTTTTTAGCTTTCATCAATCAAAGGTTTCATTTTAGGTGAGTATTTGGTCATTGATTACATAATATAATTTAGTTTATTTTTTCATTTTCTGGCTCCAAATGAATAAGAATATTGGCATTTTGATAGATATTTTTAATCCTTTCTTCTATACGATCGCAGAGATTATGAACTTTTTCTATGCTATTTTGCGATTCTACTACTAAATGAAAATCGATATATTCCTCAGCACCCGATCGTCTTGTTCTGAAATCATGATACTCAATATATTCATCTTTAAATGTTTCAATAATTTGTATAATTTCTCTTTCTTCTTCATTTGACAATCTAGCATCCAATAGTGGAGGAAATGCTTCTTTCATCATTTTAAAAGCCTCTATCATAATAAAACATGCTAATACTATACCTATAATAGGATCTAAAATATACCAACCAGTTAAATGGACAATTAATAAACTCAAGGCAACTCCTAATGAAGTATAGACATCTGTAAGTAAATGTAGTGCATTTGATTTCATTGCGACCGAATTAGTATTTTTAGCAGTTCTATATACAATTCTTGATACAAAAATATTAATTATGGCGCCTAATATCATGACTAATATACCTAATATTGGAAGTCTTATTGGGGTAGGTGTAATAATTTTATGAATACATTCATAGATAATCCAAATTCCTGCAACAAAAATTAAAAGAGTTTCAATCGTTCCAGAAATATTTTCAACCTTACCATGTCCATACGGGTGTTCTTTATCTGCTGGTTTATTGGAAATTCTGACAGAGAAAAAAGCAATTAACGAAGCAAGCAAATCTAAAAATGAATGGATTGCCTCTGATAAAATTGCCACTGATCCTGTGAACAAACCAACAATAATTTTTAAAATAACAATAGTAGAATTACTAATAACTGATAAAAAAGCGATTTTTGAAGAATTCACATTGAAATACCTCCTAATGAGTATGAATTTATGATAACAGCCACACTCCATGTGGGTCTATAGCAACGTTTTTTCCCAATATCTATTAATTAATGCAAACGAAAAAATGTTGGATTAGACAAAGTTTTTTTAAATTCCACATAACCCAAAAGCTATGATCTAAAATATTAGGAGCAATGAGGGAGGGTTAAAAGCTTTAAATTGTCCTAACTGTTCTGTAGTGAAATAAAATCCTCCAATAATCTTTTCCATAAAATTGAAATGGGTGTAAATGTATAACCTTAACTGCAACAAATGCCGTAAATATAGTAAAAATGATGCCAATAGTACATGGATTAGCAAAAAAAATAATATCCATTTACATTTATGTACCATATTAGGGGATAGGTTGTACGAAGATAGTTGAAGACCATCTTTTTATGGATGGTCTTCAAAAAAGCTACTAAGAACTATTATCGTTAATTCTTTATAGCTAAGCCACTAAAAGAAATGGGACCAACTATGTTTGCTTGTGTGTTAGGAGTGATATTTTCAACAGTAAGTTGATAGAAGTTGGCACCAGCTATTAAATTGGAATCAATGGCTTGAAATGTAAAGGTATAGGTTTGCTCTGAACCAGTTGATTCTACTCCATCTTGCGTATTAAAGATTTCTTTCCCATTACGGAAGATTCTAAATACAATTTGAGAAATATTTGTAATGCCTTCCACACCCACGGTTGAAACTAGCTCAACGAGATTATTTCTTGTAGCAGTGGAGGGGATGTTTATTTGAATTGAGGCTAAAACAACCCTAAATGGAGCTTGCGGAATTGTAAAAGCATTTCCTGGGTTAAAACTACTTAAAGGTTCAATTGCTTTGTAATCAAGAATTTGCACCATTTTATCACCTCCTTTTGGTTTGATATTATAAGATATGTTTTCTGATAGAGCTTGATTGTTTAGTAACCCAACAAGCACTATTTTCTAAAATTTTGTTAATAAAAATGTTTTGAACAGACCTAGAATTAGGTCTAGTGTAAGGCTCCAGATTAAATTCTTATTTGACTAGCTCTTTAGGCAGTCAAAAAATGGCTTGAGTTTAATGATATTGAACACTGACATTATAAAGAATGGACCAGATGAAGATTTTTGTCGTTATGGACTTGGATTTTGCATCGTAAAAGGTCATAAAGTAATAAGTTATGTTCGAGTTGTTGACAATGTTCAACGATGGAAACAAATCTTAATCTCAGCGTTAGCCCGGATACTAGGTTTTGTTTAATGAAAAGCTTTGAAGTTTAAATGGACATAATTATTTCTTTTCTATTCAAATGACGAATTATCTACCGCAAGGACAATCAATCATTTACGTTATGAGCCACTCTATTGACAAGCATAGCATAACTTTATATATTGTTAGTGATGACTAACATTAATAAGGAGGATGAGATGGCGAAGCATACTAAACAAAAGATTTTACAGGCAGCCTGTGAAATGATGTCTGCTAAGGGTTATCAAAATATAACAGTGAAAGAAATTGCAGAGAAGGCTGGCTGCAGTGAAATGACTGTCTTTAGAAAATTCAATACAAAGTTTGAGATATTACAAGAAATTGTGAAAGAATATTCGTATGTGCCATATTTTGAGAATTTCTTTACTAGTGAGTTAATAGGTGATATTGAAGAGGATTTGAAGAGAATTTCTGAAGTTTATTTGCATTTTATGAATAAAAATAAGCCATTGTTTTTAATTGCTGTGCAAGAAAGAGGAACGCTACCTAAATTGATGGATGAGATTTCTAAACAGAATACTCAGAAGTTGCAAAATTTACTGGCGAATTATTTTGAAAATCAAATTAATAGTGGAAAGCTAAGACCATTTGATACTGAGCAGAAAGCAATTACTTTTTTAACATCATTATTTGGTTTTTTTGTTTCGATTGCTTTATGGGACGATCATTTTTTGCAAAATCAGGAAGCAATATATATTAATAATATAATAGACACATTTTTAAATGGGGTACAAAACTAACCCTATTTTTTTAGACAAAAATGTTAGTTATGACTAACAAAGAGGAGAGAGTAATGAATATATCCACTTATAAACATAAATGGATTGTAGCCATTTTATTATCTGCGGCATTTATATCAATTTTGAATCAAACCTTATTAATGATTGCCATGCCTCCTATAATGGCTGATTTTCAAATTGATGCCAATCAAGCTCAATGGTTAACAACCATCTATTTATTAACAAACGGTATTTTAATACCCATTACTGCCTATCTCATTGGTAGATTTTCCAACCGAATGTTATTATTAACAGGGCTTGTTTTATTTAGTGTGGGGACATTAATTGGTGGTTTCGCACCTAATTTTATGACTTTGCTTCTTGCCCGTGTTATACAAGCAGGTGGTGCCGGCATTATTATGCCGATGATGCAAACAATTATTATAACAATTTATCCAAAAGAAAAACGGGGCACTATCATGGGGATAGCAGGACTTGTGACAGGTTTTGCGCCAGCAGTAGGACCAACACTTGCAGGCTGGCTTATCGAACAGTTCTCATGGCGGTATTTATTTTATACGATGTTTCCGATATCAATAATCATTATTTTAATTGTAGCTTTCTATATGCGAAATGTTACTGAGAAACAGCAAGGTCAATTGGATGTATTATCTGTTGTCTATTCCTCATTTGGCTGGGGAGGATTACTATATGCATTTAGTATTGCTGGATCTAAGGGCTTTGATAATCTTGAAGTGTGGATTCCTCTAGGTATTGGTACTATTTCACTTTGGCAATTTATACAAAGACAATTAAAGCTAGAGAAACCAATTTTAGAATTTAGGGTTTTTCAGTCTAAGATTTTTACCTTATCAACGATTTTATCATTTCTTGTTTATTCTTTAATGGTCGGTTCACAAATACTACTCACATTCTATATGCAGAATGTACGTGAGTTAACAGCATTAGAAACCGGATTGATGCTGCTGCCGGGAGCATTAGTCATGGGTATTTTTTCTCCAATTGCAGGGAAAATTTTCGATAGATTAGGGGGAAGATTATTGGCAATAGCAGGGTTTAGTCTTATTTTAGGTGGAAATATAGCCTTTATTTTTCTTTCTTATCATTCTACTATTTTGTACATTTCTACTATATTTAGTTTCATTTCACTTGGTATTACAATGGTTATGATGCCATTAACAACTGCTGGTATGAATGCTTTACCGATACGTTTAATCGCACATGGAACAGCGGTCAATAATACTCTTCGTATGGTGGTTGGGGCTATTATAACTGCTCTGCTGGTTACTATAATGAGTAGTACAAGCAGTTTTTATCATGATCTTTCAATGAATCAAGCAATGCTGAATGGTATACGAGCTGCATTTATGACGGCAAGTCTTTTAAGTCTAGGAGGATTTATCATAGCACTCCTTTATAAAAATCCTATAAAAAATACTTAATTCCTGTAACAATTATTATATAGTAATACAAGAGCCTTTCAATAAATTCGTTTTACCATTTTTATTTCGAAAAGGCAATGAATTAAAGTCAGCGCTGAACACGACTTTGAGCTTTACTAGAACAAGTCATTATGCAGTAATATTTTTAATGATTTCAGGAGGTTGAATGATTGTTACGTATTCATCTTATCCTTCTGTAATGATGGATGATACTAGCGATTTTATTACTTATACTTATTGGTAGTTTGATAGGAGTGATCCTTAAAAACATGAAAAATTGCAGAGAATCAGGAGAAGAAATTATTAGAAACTGCGACAAAGCTTAAAGGATATAGTTGGGTGACATTATTATCCATTATTTTGGCTATTTTCATTATGACAAATCGCAGTTTATTTTCCTAATGGAGGAATAGGTTGAATGAAAAGAAACATTGGTATATTGCTATTAATTGTCTCGATTATGTGGGTACTCCATACATTTTCAAAAAATTTTATGGTTGACCCTACTTTTGAAAAATTTATTTCTAAAAAGGATCTGCTTCTTACTGATCAATCCCTGTGGATCTTCATGATACGACTTCATATTTTGCTTGCTATTATTTCGTTGCTTACTGGTCCATTAGGGATTATGAAAAAAATCCGAATTAAATCTATTAAATTCCATCGCTGGAATGGTCGATTCTATGTATTATCCATTATCTTAAATTTCATTCCTGGTCTCTATGTTTCATTTTTTGCCACTGGGGGATGGCTAAGTACAATAGGATTTCTTATTTTAAATAGTTTATGGCTTACAACGGCATGCCTTGGCTATTGGTATATCAAGAAACAAAAAGTAATTTTGCATAGTCAATGGATGATTCGAAGTTTTTTCCTTTCCTTTTCGAACATGTTGATTTATATCATTGTCGCCATTACATATAGCTTAATCAATATGCCCTACGAAATTTCCTATATCATAGCAGTCTGGTTATGCTGGATGATTAATCTGCTAGTAGCAGAGATAATTATTAGGAAGAAAATATGCTTATAAACCATAGTATAAGCAACAAAATGAATAGTAGTAGATTTGCAAAGCTATTTCTGTGTACAGTGAAATCTGTTTATAGAAATGGCTTTTTCAACATTGTTTGAAAAAATTCAGTTTCCTTTCATTTTTGATTTCTACAATGACAACAAAGGGAGGTATTGATGATGAAGAAATTAACTTTAGTAATCGTTCTAATAGCCGCAAGCTTTACAACAAATGGTGTAGTCGTACATGCAGATGATCACAAGCATGAAGATAAAAAATACGAAAAGTATAAAGACTATGACGATGATGATGACGACGATTACGAGTATGATGACGAATATTACGATGATGATGAAAATGAAGGTGAAACTTATTATTTTCAAGATGCAGTAAGGGAAAAAGGGACCTGGAATATTTGGACTCGAACTGTTACGGCAGATAAAGAAATATTACCTTTCACGGATTCTCAGAATGTTACTTTTAAGTTAGATGGAACAAATAAGGTATTAAACGTTTTTGTTATTCCTAAAGATGGAGAATTTTTTGTACCTGGAAAAACAATAGCACAGGCTTTAGGAGCAAAAGCAACCTTTTATCAAGCAAGTAAAATATTAGATATTCAGGATCAAGCTAATGAATTAATTTTTCGTGCTGGAACAAACGTTGCCTATGATAACAACGTTAAAGCACCCATTCCTGCACAAGCATTTTATGTGAATGAAGAATTGTATGTACCGATTAGTACAATCACGAACGGTTTAGGCTATATAGCTGAATGGCAAGCAAGCACTCAAGCATTTGTATGTCATCGAATTACGAAATAGGAGGGTAGGATTATGAAAGATCCGAAAAAGGCAAAATGGGTTTTAGGTGCATCGGGGGTACTTTTATCTGCAGCATTACTAACTCAAATGAACAGCCCAACACAGGCTGAAACATCACGCTCGAACAATATACAAAATTTAGATCAGGAAAGTATGACAGAAAGAGAAAAAGAACTCGTGCAGCTTGACTGGACAAATTTTGAAGTTACAAGTCAAGCAGCTGTTAAAAGCGAGCGAAAAACGAAAAGAACTTAATGGAGTTGGTCGTGTGGATACACTAACTTTGCAGATAATGAATACGGAATTTTATATTGCTATGCCCAAAGGTGTACACTTCACTTGGAAGGAAAAAGCAGAGAGATGGCTGCAATACGTAGCAAAAGAATGGTCAAGGTTTCAACCAAACAATGAATTATCAAAACTAAATGAATTAAAAATCGGAGATACGCTCCGCATAAATTCGTTTTTATATGATTGTCTCTTACAAGCAGATCAATATTATCAGCTTTCTAATGGTCTATTTTCACCATATCTTAAACTGCAAATAGAACAGCATGGCTACAATCAGTCCTTCCCGTTTAAAACTGCTAAAAGCAACATCTATCAAAACAAAACTCTGACTGTGGGGAAACCATTTCAGTTTCTAGGCGATCGGTTAGTTATGAAAGTAGCTGATCTGGAAATTGATTTGGGCGGATTTGCTAAAGGGTATGCCATAGAAAAATTGGCTAATTGGTTGAAGGAAGAAATAGCTGTTGATTTTGGTCTAATTGATGGCGGTGGGGATATGCAAATGTGGTCTGCTGGAGAAAAAACTTGGACAATCGGTGTTGCAGATGCCTTGGATATCGATCAGGAAATTAGTTCGATTAAAATGAAAACAGGTGCTATTGCTACATCTAATCGTGTTTATCGAAGCTGGCTGTATGAGACAACAAAAAAACATCATTTGTTGAATGGACAAACTGGTGAAGTTGTAGAGACAAATGTCTTACAGGCTTCTGTTGTAACATCCTCGTTATGTGATGCAGAGGTTGGTGCAAAACTTTGCTTTCTATTGGAAGAAGCTGAGCTGCAGCAATGGTTTGAGAAAAATTGTCTGAAAAGTGCACGCTTTATTGTGAAAGAGGGGCAAACAGCTACTTGGCAGATGACAGGAGTGAACTAAATGCTTACAAGTACATGGGAATGGATTCGATTATTAGGTTTTTTAGCGTATTTTTACTTTACTATTTCTATTATTTTTGGCTTGTTAAGAAAATCATCGTTTGTAAAATCACATAAAAATTTAATTTATCATATACATCAAAATGCAGGGTGGCTAGGGTTAATCACAGTGATAGCGCATATGCTTGTGCTAATAATAGATCACTATGAGCCGTATCGTTTAGGAGAGATTTTACTTCCTTTCACAGCTAACTATCAGCCATTTTCATCAGCTTTTGGGACAATAGCATTTTATTTATTTTTAATAGTGATCCTGACATCTGATTTATGGATTCGAACGATGAATCGCTCTATATGGAAAAAAACTCACTTTCTGGTGTTACCAGCATGGGCATTTTCACTTGCCCATGGAGTGCTTATCGGAACTGATTCAGAAAATCCTGTAATTCTCTTGTTTTATTTAATCTCCGCTGGGCTTACACTATCGATTTTGGGAGCGAGAACAGTAGGTCAACTAATGAAAAAGATAGATGTTTCAACATCACATCAAAAATAAAAAACATCAGCTTATCTCCTGGAAAAAGAGATAAGCTGATGTTAACATGTCACAAAGGGAATTCGATATGGAATGTAGTGCCTTTACCAATTTGACTTGTTGCATAGATTTTTCCATTATGCTGCTGAACAATTGCCTTTGCTATGGCCAGTCCTAAACCAGTGCCATTTCGTTGACGAGCAGTATCACTTCGATAAAATCGTTCAAACACTAAAGGTAGTTCCTGTTCCGTCATACCCATACCACTATCCGCAACTGTAATTTTTACAATGTCTTGATTCTTTAACAGCGTAAGTGTTATTTCTCCTCTATTTGTATATCTAATGGCGTTGTCTAATAAGATATAAAGCAGCTCTTGTATTTTCGAAGCATCGCCAAGGAGCTGGATGTTTTCTTGAATGTCAGTTGAAAATCGTATATCAGAAGGCATAATCCTTTGAAATTTTACACTGACTTTTTTAAATAAGGTAGATAATGGTATTAATTCTTTGGTAGGAGAAACCTGCTGTTGATCGTGTCGTGCTAAGAATAATAGTTTATCAATTAGCTCTTTCATTATCTCAGCCTCATCTTTTAAGTCCGCAATTAATTCCTTCCCTAGAGGGCTTAACTGTTTAGCTTCTTCTACCTCTAAAATTTCAAGTGAACTATAAAAAATACTGAGTGGTGTCCGTAATTCATGAGATGCATCTGAAACAAACTTTTTTTGCTTATTGAATGACCATTGAATCGGTATCATTGCTTTACCCGCTAAATAATAGCTTAGTAGCCCAATTAAGACCGTAGAAATACAGGTTAATAATATTAGTAAATATCTTACATTTTGGAAAAAGTGCTGCTGTGACGTTACAGATTTACCAACGATAATATAGCCGACTACCTCATCGTTGCTGAAAATTGGTTTTTTTTCAAGTAAAAAATGCTCCTCCTGCCATTTATAATGTTTCACAATGTTAGCACTTGGGCTGCTATAGTAGAAGACCTTTTCAACCTGTTCTTTCAGACCCTTATAGGATTCATCGCCATGAACAAACAGACGACCCTTTGTGTAAATATAGTAAAAAAAATTACGATTTGGGTCATAGCTTAACATTTTTTTGTTTGCATGAACATGCTCAAAAAAATCATGTTCTTGCCTTACGTAAAAATCTTCTAATTCCTTCATTTGTTGATTTTCCATAAGTTTAACGAGTGAAAAATAAAGAACAATAACAAAGAGTGAAAATAATAGGAAATAAAGCGTTGCATTGATGTAAGCTAATTTTTTTCTCGTTGTATGAAACATTAGTTATCCCTCAGTTTATAGCCAATCCCTCTGATATTTTGAATATGTGATTTGGATTGACCATCATCGATTTTTTTCCGAACAAGCTTGACTAGCGCGTCTAAGGAATTATTCGAAACATCGTAATCGTAGCCCCATATATAAATGCAAATTTGTTCTCTTGTGAGTATACGACCTTTATTCATAAATAAATATTCTAAAAGTAAGAATTCATTTTTAGTGAGATCAATCACTTTATTATTGTACAAAAACACACGAGAATCTACATACAGTTGTAAATGATCTATTTGGATGACCTGTTCAATGATTTTATCTTTTCTTCGGAGCAATGCGCGAACTCTTGCTAGTAGCTCCTCCATTTTAAATGGTTTTACAATGTAATCATCTGCACCGCTATCAAGCCCTTTAATAATGTCATCTGTGTCATCCTTTGCTGTTAGCATTAAAATACTACCATTAAACCCAGTGTGTCGCAGCTGCCTGCAAACTTCAATTCCACTAATTTTTGGCATCATCCAGTCTAAAATAACAAGATCGTATATCTCAGTATGAGTATGGTCTAGCGCATCCTGTCCATTATCTGCCTCTGTAACAAGATGAAATTCCTTTTTTAATATATAAACAATATTTCTTCTAAGCCTTGTATCATCTTCTGCTAATAATATTTTCAAGGTTGTTTCCTCCCGTTTATACTATCAAGCTAACTATACGTTTTAAAAATGACATGAAACTGAAAATGTATTCCATACTTCGATGAGAGTCGAAGCTTTTCCTATCTATAATGTTACTTAAATATAGAAAAAGGAGGGACAACTATGAATATTTATAAATTTATTGCATTATTAGTCCTAACTACATTTTTAATGGGATCTTCCTTTGCCATTGTTAAGTTAGGTCTGCCTTATTCATCGCCATTATTATTAGCTGCACTTAGATTTATACTAGCAGGGGTTATAATGGCTGTTATAGTAATAGCTTTCAGGAGACCTCATCCAACCTCAAATGGTAGTTGGATGAAGATTTTAATAATTGGAGCATGTCAAACAGCTGGTGTTATGGGCTGTATTTTTTTAAGTTTGCGAACGATTACAGCAAGTGAATCTTCCATCTTAACATTTACAAATCCCTTACTCGTTGTAATATTTGCCACTCTCTTTACAAAGGCACGCTACCGCACATATCAATGGTGCGGTGTTGTCCTAGGATTGGTAGGCGTGATGATTACAATGGGTGCACAGGTTACCATACAAATCGGACTTATTTTTGGTATTCTTTCTGCTGTTTTTTGGGCAATGGCAACATTGCTAGCAAAAAAATGGGGAGTTTTATTTGATACTTGGGTTTTATCAGCCTATCAAATGCTTTTTGGTGGTTTAATTCTATTACTAGCTAGTTTCTTGCTTGAGCAGCCATTTTTTATTGTGAATAAGACTTCTATTTTTATTTTGTTATGGTTAAGTATTTTATCCTCTATCGTGCAATTTGCTGGCTGGTACTATCTTTTACAAAATAGCGATCCTGGGAAAACAAGTGCCTTTTTGTTTTTAGCCCCATTTTTCGGAGTATTAACAGGCTGGGCACTATTAGATGATCCACTCAAGCTTTCGTTAGTAGTAGGAGGTGTCTTTATTATTGCAGGAATTTATTTAGTAAATCGTAATTTTACTGCAAATGATAAGAAAAATCTCCGTGGAGAGATAACAGATGATAATTGATTAGTCTAGCTTATATCCATGTTAAAAACTTCTTTAAAGCCAGCTCGTCCTTTTTCAGTGACTTTAATAGCTCGGATAGATGGGACACGCGTAATCCATTCTAGGTTTAATAAATGTGTCAGCAGTCCGTGACCGAGAGCTCCACCAAGATGATATCGTCGTTCACTCCAATCTAAGCAGGCATGAGAAAATGAACGACGCTTTCTTTTTAATTCATCTAAATCAAGACCGAAATTAGTAAAAAATTGTGTACCTTCAGCTGTAATGACAAACTGTTTTTGGTCTAGCTCTAAATAACCAGTGGTAAGTAATGATTCAGTTAATTGCACACCTAATTTTCCAGCTAAATGATCGTAGCAGGTTCTTGCATCCTGTAGAATTTTTATTTGACTGGACTGCTTTAATGAACGCACTTCAGGTGGCGGAGACATTACGAGGAAGGATTCCAATAATTGTGCAATGTCTTCACCTGCTAGCTGAAAATATCGATGGCGACCTTGCTTTTCTACTTTGACAAGCTTGCCATCCACTAACTTAGCGAGATGAAAGCTAGCTGTTTGAGGTTTAATTGCGGCCATATATGCTAATTCACTGGCTGTATGGAAGCGACCATCCATCATACTAGCAAGCATTGTAGCTCTTGAGGTTTCGCCTAGAAGGGAAGCAATTTCTGCAATGTTCGGATTAATACTCATTTGTCACAATCCTTTCTCAATCGATGTTTCATTTTTCGTAAGAGTATTTATCGTTTACAATAATACATATAAAGGAGGGAGTAAATAGCATGGAAATGTCTTATGCTGTAATTTTTACATCACAGAGAGCAGAAAAGGATGGGGAGGGCTATGCTAAGATGGCTGAAGCTATGGATAACTTAGCACAAAAGCAGCCAGGCTTTATTCGTGTAGAAAGTGTTAGAGATGCCGAGGGAAAGGGAATTACGGTATCCTATTGGGAAACGTTAGAGGCTATTCAGGCGTGGAAGGAAAATACCAAACACTTAGTTGCACAGCAATTTGGGAAAGAGAATTGGTATACGCAATATCATGTGGAAATTTGTCAGGTCATGAAAGAATATTCTTTCACCAAATAATGAAACCTTATGATAGAGGGAGTTACTATATGACTACATCTATTTTAGAAGAATGGCACGAACAACGGAAAAATTTCAATCCATCTAATCCTGTTAGCATTAATCAAATGCATGAGTTTAAAGAACAGGTGAAGCTTGAAGAGCAGACAGAGGGAACTTATCACAGCTTCAGCTTTAATGACTTCTGGCGGGGTTTACTATCATATGTGGAAAAGTTTACAGAACACTGAATGATTAGCTGTTCTTTTATATTTTGCTGAAAACTATTGAGACCATCAAATAAAGACGTCATTGTTACTATAATAAGCGCTTCTTTAGCTCATATCCTAAGATGTTAGTGAGAATGGAGGAATGAAAAATGTCAATTGAACGATTGGGGGAGTGGTTACAATCCTCAAAAAGGACAGTTATTTTAACAGGGGCTGGCATGTCAACTGAAAGTGGTATACCAGATTTTCGTTCAGCATCAGGATGGTGGCAAAATATTGATCCTCGTACAGTAGCCACTACCGAGTCATTGATGGAAAATTATCCATTGTTTCATGAATTTTATAAATTGCGCATTGAGCATTTAGAAAATGTAGCACCACATGAGGGACATAAAATTCTTGCGGATTGGGAAAAACGTGGGATTGTATCTTTAATGATGACTCAAAATGTAGATGGGTTTCATCAATTGGCAGGTAGTCAGAGGGTGGAGGAACTACATGGCTCGATTCGCTCAATTCGCTGTCACCGCTGTCAGCAAGCCGCTTCAATGGAATGGTTTCTGAATAAGGAGAGCTGTAGACATTGTAATGGGAAATTACGGCCAAATGTTGTACTTTTTGGTGAAAGTTTACCCCAAGAGAGCTGGCACAGATCGATGGATGCTATTAAATCAGCTGAGCTTGTACTTGTCATAGGTACTAGCCTTGAAGTGTATCCTGTGAATCAGCTCCCTGCGATGACAAAAGGAAAAACGGTTTATATCAATTTAGATATAACACAGCATACCATACCATTTGATTTAATTATCGAAGGGAAAACAAAAGAAGTGTTGCAACAAGTGCAAATTTAAAAGAAGGCGCCTCGAGAAATCGATAGGCGCCTAAAACATTTGTGGTAAAAACTCCTTCATAAAGCGTTGGTTTTTACGTAACCATATTTTCAAAATCATTCGATGTGTAAGTAGTCTTTGTCTTTTATGAGGTCTAGCCTTTGCCTCTATTAAGCTTTGCAGTAGAATACTTGTTTCTGTTGCAAATATTTGAGGATCGACAAGTACATCAAGCTTATAATCAATTAGTTGTGCAGCCTGTACTTTGGCGAGTAACTTCGAAAAGAGACTGTTCATTTCCTGAAAATTTTCTTCTAATTCTAAGTCGATCAAGGTAAATAATGTTTGTTCAATTTCAGTTTCAAGTATTTGTAAATCGTGTGTTGACGGTATCAAAAAATCACCTCTTTCTTATACTATATAAAATCCAAGCGTCGCAAAAAGTATTCCGACCAAAATGGACGTAGACATATAAATAATCGCATGTCTCCATCTTTTCTGTTCTATGAGCTGTAAGGATTCAAAACCAAATGTTGAAAAGGTTGTATAGGCCCCTAAGAAACCAATTCCGATAAAATGCCATAGCCAATCGCTTAGATGTAATGCAAACAAAAGTCCAAGTGCGAAAGAACCTGTTATATTGATGAAAAATGTTGCCCATGGATATGTATGAACGATCCATTTCCCTAAATAAAATCTCGTCAATGCACCTAAAAATCCACCGATACCAACAAGAATCATATGGTACGCCCCTTCGCCAGTTTATGTCCTAGCCATGCACAAAGTAAACCGCCAATAACACTTATGAAACAATAAAACAGGGCTTGCATCCATTGATGATCTTGTAGTAGTAATAGGGTCTCCAAGGAAAATGTCGAAAAGGTTGTAAAGGCTCCAAGAAAGCCTGTCCCGACGCCTAATACAATGGGTGTGCGCTTTGGAAAAGTAGTAAAAAGCCATGCTAAAAAGAAGCAACCTATTAAGTTAATACAAAGTGTTATAACTGGAAAACCGCCTGTAGTGGGAAAAGTCAGGCTAAGACTATAACGACTGACAGCCCCTAAAAATCCTCCAATTCCAACTGCTAAAAATGATTTCAAAGTTAGTCGCTCCTTAAATTTTATCCTGTACAAGCAGGCAGTAATTTTATCGTATTGTTGGAACAAGACTACACATATGTAAAAGTGTACAGAGGGCTCCACTATTTAAAGTTTCACATTCTATAAAGATTTTATCATGAGATATCATTTATGGAAATTTTAGATACCTAATTCTATAGAAATGATATTAATATAACAATATAATTATAGTGGAAATAGTTTTGAAACAACGAAAAAATCCGCTACCAAAGAATGAAAATTTTCTGATTTTTCTATAAATTTATCTAAAAGCCATTGATTAGTATATATAGGGAGGATTAAAATAGAATTATATTTATTATTATTTAATCACTAACGTCGCGTGAATTTTAATTGAATTTTCTGTTTTCTATTTCTTCCGTTTTTAAAGAAAATGAAAGGCACTTAAATAGAGATAGTAAACATCCATTTTTTTACTATAACCGTTGACTGGGGTAACTTACAGTTCAAAATCCTTATGGTACTGTATTTCCTTCTATTTTCCGAAGCCAAATACGTGCCGGTTTCCATAGTACTGCTTTTAAGTACCTAGTAATTTGTAGATACGTCCGTGAACTGTTTGTGTGAAGCTGTGCTAGCACGTTTAAGCAGTATACGATCATTGCAATGTACACCTGATTGTGCACAGCTTGCTCACTTTGCCCGTAGAACTTTTTAATGTTCAGATGCTGTTTCATCCATTTGAAAAACAGTTCGATTGCCCAGCGTGACTTATAAAGTTCAGCGACTTCATCTGCACTTAAATCAAAACGATTCGTCATCAGATATAGCTCTTTACCAGTTGGATCCAGTACTTTGATACGGCGAAATACATTTTCAGCACGATTTTGCGTGTTGCCAATCAGAATCATTTCATCCGATAACACAGATGACTGTTCAGGTACTTCAAATGATTCAATCACACGTGTTACGGCGTTTTTTCGTAAGCGTGAGACAAAGAAAAATCCATCATCTGTCATGCGGTCAAAGCGCTCATAATCTAAGTAGCCTCGGTCAAACACGTACATGCATTCCTTGTCATCAACGAGAATTTCAAGCTGACCACGATCATGTTCTTTCG
>NZ_JBYTBB010000051.1:0-40871 GCF_058788755.1 Lysinibacillus sp. FW301-JW8 | reverse complement strand
AGCCTGGAACGGAAATCACCTTCATTTTGACTAAATATTCACAAAGAGTCCCTTGACTATTTAATTTTTCAACACTACAAACATAGACCTCTGCCAAAAAACAGAGGTCTATGTTTGTAGTAAATCGCATTATTTTTGCTTTACCTTCATTCGATTCAGCAAAAATCCACCTTTGAAAGACTTAGGCTCATAAGAAATAATAAACGCATTTGGTTCAAATTGCTCCACGATTTGAAAAAGTTCCGTCTCACGATTTCTCTTTGTTAATATTTCATATTTATAGCGATTACTATCTCGTCCTTCACCAACATAGATGGTCACAGCAAAGCCTTCATTACGCAGATAATTTATGAGCTCTTCGTTTTTATTCTGAGTATTGATAGTCGAATAAACGTAGCCTATCGCTAATTTTCGTTCGATTTTTGCACCTAAAAAAATGCCTAAACCAAAACCAATAGCATAAACGACCATGGCTAACATACTTTGTTTTCCACTAAAAACAAGGGAAAGGCCAAATACATACACTAACATCTCCATCATACCGAATAAAGCAGCAAGAAACGTTATATTTTTTACCAAAAATATTGTTCGTAACGTTAAAAAAGGTACATAAACCAATTGAAGTATTAAAATCAGAACTATACTTTGCATTTGTAAGAGACCTTTCAAAAAGTAATGGATATACACTATAAATTATATGTTTATTTAAGTAGTTGCATTCTATTAATAAACAAGCCTATAGTTTATTTAGCAATTCCCTATTCTTTTTATTTTAAACATCTACATGGACTAAATTCATCGGATTTAGTAATTCTTCAGCGTCTTCCTTACTAAGCAAACCGTTCTTAATAACAATTTCTTTAATGGTAGCGTCTGTTTTAAAAGCTTCAGTTACTACTTTGTTTGCCATTTCATAGCCAAATAATTTAGAGATGACAACAGAAATTGAATAGGAACTTTCAGCGCGCATCTGATTTATTGCCTCATTTATTTGAATGCCCTGTACACATTTATGATTAAAAATAGGAATGCTTGCTATTAAAAGTGAAAATGCATCAAATAAATTTTTCATAATAATAGATTCCCATATATTCAGCTCTAGCTCGCCTCGATCAACAGCGATTGTAATCGTCTGATCCATCCCATATATATCAAAACAAACCTGCATCATCATCTCCGGAATACACGGATTGATTTTCCCAGGCATAATGGATGAACCTGGCTGTACAGATGGAATAGTAATTTCAGCTATGCCTGCTCTAGGTCCTGAGGCAAGTAGTCTAAAATCACCAGCCATTTTAGATAACCCACTACACAATCCCTTTAAGCAGCCGGAAATTTTTATATAACTATCTGCATGTTGTAAGCCATCAAAATAATCTTCTATTTTGGTCACTGGCATTCCGGAAACTTTAGGTAAATATTGATACATTGCTTCGATATAGCCTTTTGCTGCACCTAAGCTTGTACCTATAGCGGTAGCACCAATCACTAGTTTTAGACAGTCTTGTTGAACCTTTTGTAATTCTTTCTTCTGTCTTGTAATAAATGATAAATAAGCATTAAATTGCTGACCAAAAGTCATGGGGAGAGCGTCCTGCAAGCAAGTTCTAGATAATTTAATGCTTGATTGCAACTCATTGACTTTACTGTCTAGCGTCTTCTCAAGCTGCTCTAAGTGTTTAATCAAGTCCTCCATATAAAGATAGCAAGCCATTTTCATAGCACTTGGCAATACATCATTTGTAGACTGAGACATATTCACATGCTCATTGGGATGTACACATGTATAGCCTTTTTCACCAGTAATAATTTCATTCGCACGATTGGCAATGACCTCATTAACATTCATATTTGTTGAAAGACCCCCGCCCCCCTGATAAATATCAACAGGAAATTGGTTTTCAAATTTTCCTACTAAAATTTCATCTGTCGCCTCTACAATGGCAGCTTTGATATGGCTATCAAGTGCTTCAACATGATGATTTGAAAGTGCTGCTGCTTTTTTTATATAAGCCATAGACTTTATGAGGTAGGGATAATTTTCAATGGATCTCCCTGAGATAGGAAAATTCTCTAGGGAGCGCATTGTTTGAATACCATAATATACATCGGAACTAATCTGCATTTCACCTAAGAAATCTTTTTCTATACGCATCCTTTAATCCCTTTTCTTCTATTATGAATTGCCTTAAAATTCAATGACAGCTCGACCAACATTAACACAGCTACAATCATGGAAGGAATCAAATGCTTTATTAATATTTTCTAGCTTAATACGCTCTAAAACTAGCTCGTCAAGCTTAAATTTCCCATCTAAATATAATTGTGCAATCATTGGGAAATCACGGAATGGCTGTGTATCTCCATAGAAGCTGCCTTTTAGTACCTTTCCAACCCGATGGAATCCACCCGCAGGTAAATTTAATTTCTGCTCTGGATTAAAGGCACCCACTACAACCACTGTTCCACCTTTACGTGTTATTTTCCACGCATTTTCAGTAGCAATCGTATGACCTGAACAGTCAATTGCATAATGGACACCCACACCGTTTGTAATTTCCTTAACAATTGCTTCAACATCTTGATCTTTTGTGTTAATAGTGTGCGTTGCGCCAAATTCCTTAGCAATTTCAAGATTGGCATCTTTTACATCACAGGCAATTATTTTAGCTGCCCCCGCTATGGCAGCTCCTTGTATTGCATTTACACCAACCCCACCAATTCCGAAAATCGCTACTGTGGAGCCTGGTTTTACACCCGCCGCATTGACTGCAGCACCATAGCCAGTAGCTACACCACAGCCAATAAGTGATGCTTGGGCAAGTGGCATTTCATCTGGTATTTTAATACAAGACATCTCTGGCACAACTGCATATTCAGCAAATGTTGAAAGCAATGAATTATGGTACACCTTCTCATTGTTCATGCTTAATCGAGTAGTACCATCCAGTAAAGTACCATCAAACATTGGTCCAAACGCAGATTCACAAAGATGGACCTTTCCTGTTACACAGAATTCACAAGTACCACAGTAAGGAACCCAGCTCAACGCCACCTTATCGCCGACTTTCACATTCGTTACACTTGAACCAATAGCCTCCACAATGCCTGCGCCCTCATGACCTAGAATAGTTGGTGTTGGTGTTGTTGCATCACCTAATGCATTTAAATCACTATGGCATACACCTGTAGCCGCTATTTTTACTAATACTTCATTGTGCTTTGGCTCCGCAAGGTCCACTTCTAAAATTGCTAATGGTTTATTTATTTCTGTCATAACAGCAGCTTTCATTTTCATAATGATTTCCCCTTATAATATCAAATTAATATGCAAACCAAATTGCTCTTGTTTTAGTAAAAGCAGATAAAGAATGGATGGCGTATTCTTTGCCCCAACCACTTTGCTTAACGCCTCCAAATGGACTAGCAAAATCATAACAGCCATATTTATTTACAAATACCATACCTGCATCTAATTGATTGGCTACACGGTGGGCACGTGATGTATCACCTGTCCATAGACCGGCAGCTAAGCCATAGATCGTATCGTTCGCCATTTGAATAACATTTTCTTCCGTATCAAACGGTATGATGCAAAGTACTGGACCAAAAATTTCTTCCTGTGCAATTTTCATCTTGTTATCTACATCAGCAAAAATGGTTGGCTGTACAAAATAGCCTTCCGCATTTGTACCAGTTAGATCACGCTCACCACCAGCAACAATTCTTGCCCCCTGCTCTTTACCGCTTTCGATATAGCTTAAAATTGATTCCATATGCTCTTTTGATATTTGGGCACCCTGCTTGCTGTTTGGATCAAACGGATCACCACATTGATAATTTTTGGCATAGTCAGCAATCTTCTCGACAACTGTATTATAAATAGCATTCTGAACAAATAATCGTGTTGGTGAAGAGCACTTTTCACCTTTATGTGTAAACAAACCATAGAAAGAACGTTCAATTGCGCCCTCTAAATTTGTTACGTCCTCAAAGATTATGTTTGGTGATTTACCACCCAATTCTAAAGTGACTGGTTTCAAGTTGCTATCAGCGGAATCACGCAATAATTGTTTACCTATTATAGTACTACCAGTAAATGATAGCTTATCAATATCCATATGCTGGCTAATATAGGATCCTACTTGACCGTCTCCCAAAATTAAGTTAATAACACCCTTTGGTAATAGCTTTGCTTCATCAATAATTTCAAACAGTCGTATAGCAGAGAAAGAAGTTTTATCAGCAGGCTTTAAAATAACGGTATTCCCCATAGCTAGGGCGGGTGCCATTTTTAAAACTGCCATTTGAATCGGAAAATTAAATGGTACGATTTGACCGCAAACTCCAATTGGGTCACGCGTTGTTACACTTAAAAAATCGCCTTCCACTGGATTATTTTCACCATAGAATTTGTCAGTCCATCCAGCATAATATTCAAATAAATCGTGTGCCTCTTGCACATCATCATTGTAGGCCTCTGTATATAATTTGCCATTATCAAGTGTCTCTAAGGTTGCTAACTCTGCGTGATGCTCAGCAATAAGTTCACTAATTTTACGTAATACTCTGCCGCGTTGCTTTCTGCTCATACTTTTCCATTCAGGATTATGAAGTGCCTCTCTCGCTGCTTGAACTGCTGAATCTACATTCTCCTTAGCAGCACAATAGAAATTGCCAATAACCTTCCCATTTGCAGGATTAATAGAATCGATTGTATGACTACTACTATCTATCCACTGTCCATTGATATAACTTCTTTTTATTGTTGATAACCAATTGTGAGCCCACTCAAGCTTTGGCTGTTCAATACCATCAAAAATTTTCTGACTCATAATTTTTAATCCTCCTATTTCTCTAAAAATTGTTGTTTCAGTAATTTTGTAGCCTCGCTGTATCCTACTTTGTCTTTTAAATCGCAAATTTTCGGTATACGCGTATTAGATAGTTCTAGACATCTTTGCTCATTGGCTTGAATCCCCACAAGACAAAGATTTGTGAAGCTTTTTAAGCAATTGGAAAGCATATAAAAGCCATCTAATATATGCACACCCGCAAAATTTTCAAATACATTTAAGTCCAATTCTCCATGCTCAAATGCTGTCTGAACTACTCGCTCAATGCCAATGATTTCACTGCAGCATTGAATTATTGTTTCAGGCATTACGGGATTTATTTTTCCAGGGAAAAAAGATGACCCTGCCTGTATAGCTGGCAATGATATTTCAGCAAAACCTGCTTCTGGTCCCGAAGATAACAATCGAAGGTCTTTAGCAATTTTCATTAATGCCGTAGCAAACAAACTTAATTGTTTAGAAACCTCAGCTAAATCATCTATATTTTGAGCAGCATCAAATAAATTCTCTCTGCGCCTTATCGGTAATTGTGTAACTTCCTGTAATTTTTTAATAACAGTTTGTTTATAGTTCTCACTAGCACCATCACCTTTACCTATAACAGTTCCTCCAAGATTAATCGTCAGCAGCTCGTTTATGGATACTTGTAATTTTTGATGCCTTCTTTTAATAACTGCCTCAAAGCCGCTAAACTTTTGTCCAAGCTGAATACGTGAAGCATCCTGCAAGCATGTTCGTGAAATAGTTGTAATGGGCATAAATTGTATTGTTTTACTGTTTAAAATTTGCGATAAATTCTGTATCTCTTCATCTAAACACTTGTAGCCACTCATTAACGCTAAACGTATAGCAGTATGGCAGGCATCTGCTGTTGATTGTGAAGCGTTTACATGTTCGATCGGATGGACAGGAGCATAGGCACCATTCACTTCATTAGATAGATTGGCTACTACCTCATTTATGTTCATATTAATGCCAATACCGCCCCCACCATGGTATACATCAACAATAAAATGCTCAGTATACTTCCCATCAATCAAAGCATTACACGCTAAAATAATTTTTTCTTTAATTGATAATGAGATTACCTTGGCTTCATAGTTTGCTAAAGCAGCAGCCTTTTTTACCATCGCTAAGGATTGAATATAATCTGGATAATCTTTTAGTATGTTTTTTGAAAAAGATAGATTTTCTTTTGTTCGAACAGATTGAACACCATATAAAGCCTCATCAGGAATTTCAACAGTCCCCAAGAAATCAGTTTCTATTCGCATAGTTTGAATGGCTCCCTCTACAACAATTAATGACCTCTACACCATTAATTGTTCACATTATGAACTTTTTATTCGCATTAAGAACTTTAGGCTATTATATGTCTGAAAATTACGAAAGTCAACACGAAAAATAGCGTTGATTTTTGAATTTTATTCAGTTCGTTTATTTACCACCATTCAAATAAATTACCTGTAACACGGACAGCTTTGATTTTCAAAACTAACTATGTATAATTAAAAATATGGAAACGAATAAACTTATAACTAATAAAAATGGTAAAGACGGCACTACAGTTCAAGCAGTGGATAGAGCTTTACTCCTACTAAAACTTATCGGAGAAAACAGCTCCCCTATTTCTGTAAAGGATTTGTCTCTCAAAAGCGGTCTAAATAGGACAACTGTTTGGAGGTTAATTGGAAGTTTAGAAAATGAGGGTTTTGTGGAAAAAGACATCGCAACGAATAGCTATCAGCTTGGATTTACATTCTATCGATTAGCTTCTCAAAATAATCCATATAGCTCGTTAATTCGCAGAGCTAGAAGTACATTAGAGGCATTAAGGGAAAAGGTAGGTGAAACAGTATTATTAAGCGTTCCAAAGCACAACGGTATTTTAACAATTGATCAAATCGATACAAACCATAGCGTAAGATTAGTTGATTATACAAATACTGTTACACCATTTCATTGCACCTCTAATGGAAAAGTATTATTAAGCTTACTTTCTAAAAAGGAACTCGAACAGTTTTTAGAAAAAGAGCTTATTGCAACATCGAAATATACCATTACAGATCCTAAACTATTGCAAGAGAATCTTGAATGGGTACGTTCTCATCACGTGGGATTATCAATTGGTGAATTCGATGAAAATGAAAACGCTATTTCTGTACCTATATTTGATAATAGAAAGAGCCTAGTAGCATTTTTAACATTAGGCGGCCCTAGCTTTAGACTTTCAAAAGAAGACTTATTAAATCTTAAGGATACGATATTAGATGCTGCTAAGGATATTGAAAGACAGTTAACATAATTTATCTAGTAAACAAGACAAAGTCGAACTTACGGCATTGTCTTTTTTTATTGAATCATTTCTGCAATTTTCAATAAATAAAGAGAATAATGCTATATAAGAGAAAAATTCGCATTGAATTCGCTTTCAAAAAGCAATTGACAACATATTCACCATAGACATATAATTTACATATTCGCATAACGACCATATGGTTCGTATTATGAACTTTAATTAAGAACAATTTCCTCTACTAAAGATTTATTCATATTACTTCAAACAAGAATATGTTGACTAAAGGGCGATGGGAGGAATTTGATATGAGTAGTAACACAATGACAATGGACAACTCGTTAAAGATTAAGCTAGATGATGCACCACTTAATAAGTTTCATATTAAAATCGCAGGCTTAACATTCGGAGCACATTTCACTGATGGATATATTTTAGGGATTGTAGGCTTTGCACTAACATTACTTACTCCACAAATGGGTTTGTCTTCATTTTGGGTGGGGTTGATTGGAAGTTCAGCCTTAATAGGTTTATTTTTAGGTAGCTTAATTTTGGGCTGGATTTCTGATTATATTGGTAGACAAAAAATTTTCGTTCTCAGTTTTACGATTATAACAGTTGCTTCTATTCTTCAATTTTTTGCTGATTCACCAACTGAATTAGTTATTTACAGGATATTAATCGGGATAGGTCTCGGCGGAGATTATAGTGTGGGACATACTATGCTTGCTGAATTTTCACCTCGTAAACATCGTGGGGTTTTACTTGGATCATTTAGTGTGATATGGACAATTGGTTATGTTGCAGCCAATATTGTCGGAATTTTCGCAACGGATGCTTCTCCTGATGCATGGAAATGGATGTTAGCCTCTTCTGCTATTCCAGCATTTATTATTTTAATTATCCGCATGGGTACACCAGAATCGCCAAGATGGCTGGTAAGCAAAGGCAGAAATGAAGAAGCTCTTCAAATTGTACAAAAATATATAGGACCAAACATTATTTTGGATGATGAAGTAGCACAAGCTAAGAAAAGTAGCTTCGCATCTTTATTCCATAAGGATATGATTAAACGAACAGCCTTTAACAGTATTTTCTTCGTATGCTTAGTAATGCCTTATTTCGCTATTTACACATTTTTACCAATCATCCTAGATGAAATAGGCTTAAGAGCAGGTCATACTACGGATTTCTTATTAAATGGTCTTTTAATTATAGGAGCATTATTAGGAATTTGGTTTACTATTAAGTATTCTAGACGTGGTTTCTTAATCTCTTCCTTCATTATATTGGTTATTTCTTTAGGCCTTTTAAGCGTATTACCAAGTAATTTAACGGTTCTTATGATTATTGCTTTCTCTGTATTTACATTAATTTTATCTGCCGTGAGTAATCTTGTAGGTGTTTTCCCTGCTGAAAGTTTCCCAACAGACATTCGCTCCTCAGGGGTTGGCTTTGCTACAGCAATTAGTCGATTAGGCTCTGCTGCTAGTACGTTCCTGCTTCCAATGAGTATGGCTAACCTTGGTGTACAAAATACAATGCTTTGTTTAACGGGTATTTTAGTCATCGGTACCATTGTGTCGATTGCTTGGGCTCCAGAGACTAAAACACTGTCTTTAAGTGATGCTAGTAATGTTTCTGAATAAATAATATAAAAATACCGCCTGCTTCTTAGGAATATCTAGAAGCAGGCGGTATATGGTTATATCTCCCCATGCATTGGGTCTTTCTTATGCTTAGGCCCAATCATGTTGAATAAAATATTAAGGATAATCGCTGTTACTGAACCACAGACGATACCATTTGACGTTAAGATTGAGACTTTTGCTGGTAATGCATCGAAAATTCCCGGGACTACTGATACACCGACACCTAAACTTACTGCAATGGCTGCAATCATGGCATTTTCCGCTGATTCATTCATAACAGGTACAAGCATGCCCATACCTTGCGTAATGACCATACCGAACATCGCTAACATTGCTGCACCAAGTACTGGTGTTGGAATAATCGTTGTTAACGCTGCGATTTTTGGTAGGAAGCCAAGTGCTACAAGTAAGCCACCTGTGATATAAATAACTTTACGGTCCTTCACGCCTGACATACGAGTTAGTCCCACATTTTGTGAGAAAGTCGTATAAGGGAAGGCATTGAAAATACCTCCGATCACAGAGGCAAGACCTTCTGAACGATAACCTCGCGCTAAATCCTTTGAATCGATTTTTTTGTTACAAATATCACTTAGTGCAAAATAAACACCTGATGATTCTACTAGAGATACCATCGCAACAAGTGTCATAGTGACAATTGCGGATGCATTAAATGTTGGCATACCAAAGTAAAAAGGCTGAACCATGTGTAAAACATCAGCATCTGAAACTGGACTAAAGTCAACCATTCCCATAAACACGCCTAGGATTGTCCCAGCAACTAGACCAATTAAAATAGAAATTGCACGCACAAAACCTGTAGAGAAACGATAAACTACTAAAATCATAACTAATGTAATGAATGCTAAAGCGACATTAGCACCTGATGCAAAATCCTCTGCCCCTTGTCCACCTGCCATATTGTTCAATGCTACTGGTAATAAAGAGATACCAATAATCGATACTACAGAACCTGTAACAACTGGCGGGAAGAATTTTACTAGCTTTCCGAAGAAGCCAGCAATAATGACTACAATGACACCTGAAGCAATAATAGAGCCATAAATATCTGTAATCCCCTGCTCAGGATTTGTCCCAATTGCAATAATTGGACTAACCGCAGTAAACGTACAGCCTAGCACTACTGGTAAACCAATACCGATAAACTTACCTGAATATACTTGTAAAAGTGTTGCGATCCCACACATCATAATGTCAATCGCCACTAAATAGGTCATTTGCGCTGAATCGAAGCCAATAGCACCACCGATAATTAGTGGTACTAAGATGGCTCCTGCATACATCGCAAGTAAATGCTGAATCGCTAGCGTTGTCGATTTAAAGGAATTCATTACGCGCGAGCCTCCGCAGCAAATGTTACTTTGCCATCTTCAAGAGAGTCAATAATTGCTAATGATTCTACATGAACTCCTTGTGCACGTAATAATTTCCCACCATCTTGGAAGCCTTTTTCGATAACGATGCCAACCCCAACCACATTTGCACCTGCTTGGGCTGCAATGTCAAGTAATCCTTTTACTGCTTCCCCATTCGCTAAGAAGTCGTCAACGATTAGTACATTATCCTCTTCATTTAAGAAATTACGTGATACGGAAATATCATTTGTTTCATTTTTTGTAAATGAATGTACTTTTGAAGAAAAAAGATTATCTGATAATGTTAACGATTTACGTTTACGTGCGAACACTACAGGAGCACCGATTTCCAGCCCTAACATAACGGATGGTGCAATTCCAGAAGATTCAATCGTTAAGATTTTTGTAATAACTTGGTCAGAAAAGCGGTTGGCAAATTCATGACCAATTTCTTTCATTAGCATTGGGTCGATTTGGTGATTTAAAAAAGAATCTACCTTTAATACAGATGAAGATAAAACTTTTCCCTCTTGCATAATTTTGTCGTGTAGTAACTTCATTTCCTTTATGTCCTTCTTTCTTATAGTAATAACTTTTTATGAGCTTAATAATATCCATTATAGGAGAAAGTACAAAACGTTCATTTCAAGTGATAAAAAAACGCTGAATACTTTGATTCCATTCATCTATGAGTGGAGCAAAGCATTCAGCGTTAGACGTCGAAACGAATAGAAAACATCATTACCTTGTATGAGGTTTCCTAAAGCATTGCTACCCATAGTCGATTTATTTACGGTAAATCGGTAGAAACTCGCGAGCCCTATTCTCGCTATTATATGAGTGAAACGGTATGAAACTGTAAAAACTTCCTTATTGCTATTCCGTTTTTCATTCAATACTTCATTTGGTATGTGCTTATATGACATATGAATAAAGTTTGATTTTTCGGAATTTACTGGTATTCTACTAATTTTCAATTGTAAACGTTCGTGTTTTACAATCAACGTACTGATTATATCAGACAATTTTCAAGCTTGCTAGTCATTATTTTGATAAATGAAAAGGTACTGTCATAATGACGACATTTTTGTGAAATAACAGCGAAGCGCGAATTAATAGACTCGATTGATTGTGTAACATATGATGCCAGCCTTTTTTCGGTAAAAACTGTGGAATCACAACTGTTACTTGATGCCCTGTTTTCAGACATTGATGCTCAACCTTATCTATAAATTTCATTAACGGCTGTGTGATACTTCTATATGGAGAGTAGTATGTTACAAGCCGTATAGTTGGCTGCCAGGCTTTCCATTTCTCCTCAAAAGCTTTTGCATCAGCCTGATCAAAAGCTACATAAAAGGCAATAATTTTATCTACATTTAGTGACTGTGCATAATGCAAGGTGTTTTCCACTACCTTTGTAATCCCAGCAACAGGTACAATGAAAACATTTCCTTCAATCTTTGGTAGCTCCTGATCCACTAATCTGAGCTGTTCACCAACTGCCTGATAATGATGCTTGATGCGATGAAACATCAGAATAATGATGGGTAAAAAGATAAACACAGGCCACACCTGAGGTAATTTCGTCACAAAAAACATCATGGCAACAACAAAAGAGATAATCGCTCCAATTGTGTTAATTGTAAATTTAGGTATCCAACCTTTTGGCTTTTCACGCCACCATTTCCGCATCATCCCTGCCTGTGCTAAAGTAAACGGAATAAACACACCAACCGCATAGAGTGGAATTAAATGCTCTGTCATTCCATCAAATAAAATGATTAACACGATGGCTGCTAAGCCCAGCATCATAATACCATTCGAATAGCCGAGGCGATCCCCGCGAATTTGGAATATTCGAGGGATAAAACCATCCTTTGATAAATTAACAGCGAGTAAAGGAAAGGCTGAATATCCTGTATTAGCAGCAAGTACTAATATCATCGCCGTCGTTCCCTGAATAATAAAGTAAAAAATATTTCTACCAACACTTGCCTCTGCAATTTGTGAAACTACCGTTGCTTTTGCATTTGGGGCAACCCCATAAAAATAAGCTAGGCTAACAATACCTATAAATAATACGGCTAAAATTGCCCCCATAGCTAATAATGTTTTTGAGGCATTGCTTGGTGCCGGATTTCTAAAATTAGGTATTGCATTTGAAATGGCCTCAACACCAGTTAAAGCAGAGCTTCCTGATGCAAATGCCTTTAATAATATAAATAAACTAATTCCAGCTACAGGTGTCCCGACCATTGGATGCAGCTCTGCAGGAACCTGACCTGTAATGACGTTGTATATCCCTACTCCGATCATTACCAGCATAACTACTACAAACAAATAAACGGGATATGCTAGAACAGATGCCGATTCCGTTACACCACGTAAGTTTAATATCGTTAGACAAATAACAAAAAACACAGCAATTATGACATTATACGAATGCAGACTTGGGAATGCCGAAGTAATTGCATCGGTTCCAGCTGATACACTAACAGCTACTGTTAAAATGTAATCAACAAGTAATGATCCCCCTGCAACAAGACCAGCATTGACCCCTAAATTTTCCCGAGATACAACATATGCTCCTCCGCCATGTGGATAAGCAAAAATCACCTGACGATACGAAAAAATAAGTGCTGTGAGTAACACAATTACCCCAGCAGCAATCGGTAGTGAATACCAAAAGGCAACCGTACTTATTGTCATAAGTACAATTAATATTTGCTCAGGTCCGTATGCCACCGATGATAAAGCATCAGATGATAAAATGGCAAGTGCCTTTGTCTTACTTAGCTTCTGTTCCCCTAACGCTTCGGATCTTAATGGTTTACCGATAACATAACGTTTTAAGGAAGATTTCATAATAAACACCTTCTAGTTTCATAGAATGTGTTTCGCATTTCTAAATCGATTACGCCCTCGCATAATCGGTTATTGTGTTATACATTGGGGCTTTTCTTCATCCCTAGAACGAGAAATGGGATAAAAAAAGTCCACAAGTCATCACTAAATAAGACTTGTAGACGTTCATTCGTCTGCCAAGCTCCACTTTTCTGCTCTTAACGCTTACGAGGTTAGCTGTCGGATTCGGGCCTGAGTAGCCCTACCCTTCATATTGAAGAGATTCACCCCAAGGATTACCTAAGTTATCCGTAAAAATTGGGTCCCCCGCGTTTAGTTGCTTCAGCGATTTAGAAATTTGAAACTTTTATAATGATGTCATATTACGCCTGTCGATTAAAAAAGTAAAGCAGAAAATTTTTCATTGAAACGTGTGAAAAACATAAGCTTCTTTAGCCATGCAATAACAAAAACTTTTATGGGATTTGAGATGAAAAAAGCTAACTTAAAAGTATATTCCCACTTTTAAGTTAGCTAAGCATATTAATCTTCAATATCCTGTTCAAACCATAAAATGTCCCCTGTTGAAGAATCAATGTCAATTTCGTATTCATATTGTCCGTTTTTAATTTCTATTTCATATATTCCATCATCAAGCTTTATTTTTGTAACTGTTCCCTTTACTTTAGTTAGGGCCTTTTCAATAGCCTGTTCTTTTGTAATTTTTGTTGTTTTGTTAGTAGAGATTGTAGAGTAATCATCCATATCATCCGAATCACGAAGCTCTTTCTTTTGCTTTAGCAGTTTCCCTGTAAAAGCGTCAAATTTTAAATCATGTTCTTCCGTCTCTGTATGCACCTCAACCTCGTAAATAGAACGATAACGGTTTTGATCGAACTCAATATCCGCAACTGTACCATTAACAACAGCTAATGCTTTTTTCTCAATCTCCTGCATTGTTAACACTTTTTTCTCTTCCGCATTACCTGTTAGTAATGTTGTAGAACCAACCACTGCTCCGACACCAAGTACACCTAAAATTGCTGGAATTAAAATAATTTTCTTCATGTTCCTCTCTCCTTTGTCTTAACTGTCCTCAGCATAGCAAGTTAAGATGATAGAACAATAAGAGAAACATTAGAATTTCATGAGAACACTTAATGATCTTCATCCCATGAGACAGACATCACTTTTCCTGAAATTGCATGTATTTGAAACACGGCTTCCTCATCCTTTGTTTCAATTTCTACTAGATAGTAGCCACCATCCTCTGTCTCCTCATAATCAACGGAATCTATCTCACCATTTAGTTGTTGTAAAGCAATTTTAATTGCCTGCTGCTCAGAAAGCACTCCTTCACCTTCTGGTTGCTTGACGGGCTGTATATCTTTTTCTGTTAAAATCTTTCCAGTATAAGCGTCTATAGTTAGCTCCTTTTGCGTATCTTTATTTTCTATCAGTACTGTATAAATCGTATGATTTAATTTTATATTTTCGACTTCCCCATAGGCACTCGCCATAAGCTGCTTTATTTGTTTTTCTGATAATAACGCTTTTCTATCATTTTCTTTTAATTCCAATTCTTTAACCTGTCCTGAGGCAGCATCAAGCAGTACTGTATAAATCGCTCCGTCACGGGCAAATACCATATTGTAATCAGTTCCTCGTTTTTCAGTTTGCTTTACTTGTCCATTATAGATAGCTTCGATATTCTGAATGGCTTCTGCTTCACTAAAGGGCTCTGTTTGAAAAAAGCGGTTTTGAATAAAGAGTAGAATGATACATGCCATTATGAGGAAAGCGGCACTAATGATGAGCCACTTTTTCATTGCTGTCCCTCCTTTGGCACACGTAACATAAAGCTTGAGCCCTGACCAATTTTGCTTTCAACCTCTATTGTAATATCCAGTTGCAGCGCAAGTTCTTGTGCGATCGCAAGACCTAAGCCTGAGCCGCCAGTTTTTCGATTTCGATCCTCAGCCACGCGATAAAAACGTTCAAATAAATGAGGAATATTCTCTGCTGGAATTCCTATTCCATTATCCTGTATCGTTATTATCACCTGATTTGTTGATTCTGTTGCATGTATATAGATATCATCCTCACTATATTTACGCGCGTTATCAAGTAAAATGAAGAGTAGCTGCTTTATCAATTTTTCATCACTATACATATAACGTGGTACTTCAGCATCGACAATGAAGGATCGATGATAGGCCTGCTGCATTTGTAAGGCAACCTTTCTTAACAAAGGGGCAAGCTCTAGCTGTGTGAATTGAATAGCAAGATGCTCCTTATTTTTCGCTAATTCTAGTAATTGCAAGACCATTTCATGCATACGAGAGGATTCATTGACAATTGCCTGTAGTGACTCTTGTGCCACCTCTTTATTATCAAAGCCTCTTCGTAATAATAATTTTGCATAGCTTTCAATAACAGTAATAGGGGTCTTTAACTCATGTGATGCATTTGATACAAATTGCTGTTGCTTTTGATAATGCTGTTCAAGCTTTTCCATCATCATATTAAAGGTATGATTAATTTTTGCTAACTCATCTCCACCTTTTTCAGGGAGGTCAATTTTTTCATAGCTTCCTGTATCTGCACTTTTGAGCATGGTTTTATTTAAACGCTCCAATGGCTGTAAAATTAAACGACCAAGGGCTAAACTTGCTAAAAAGATTGGGATAGATGCAACAATAGAGACAATGATTAATATAACCTTAAGTAAACTCAAAGTTGCCGCCACATCTTCCATCGGTTGCTTTAATTGAATTTGTATAACTGTTCCATCCATCCAGATGGCAGGCATTGAATAGCTAATAGAAGGAGCATCTGGCATTTCAAGAGTAGCCTGAACCTTTGTTTTTAACTGCTCTCCTTCATAAATATAGACAGCTCCATCCGTTGGCATATACGCTCTTAATACTTGTTGCAAATTGGTCTGCTCATTCAATTGGCTTAGTGCTGAACTAAGCTCGTTAGCACGTGCTTGGAGTTGCTTATTTTCAGTGTTATAGGCAAGCCGCTCATACAAAAAATAAATCCCACTGTTCGTTGCCACTAAAATCACGAGCATTAACAGTGTTGTTAGCAAATGAATTTTCGTTTTAAGTCGCATGCCTATGCTCCTTCAGTACATAGCCAACACCACGTACTGTCTGAATTATAGGTGTATCGTTAGCAGCTTCTAACTTCTGTCGAACATAACGAATGTAAACATCCACAACATTGGTATCTCCATAATAATCATAGCCCCAAACAGCCTGTAAAATTTGCTCTCGTGTTAATACCTGCTTTGAATGCTTGAGTAAATATAAGAGAAGATCGTATTCACGAGGTGTTAAGTCAATATTTATTCCATAATAGATAACCTCTCGTGTTTGCTCATTAATGGATAACTGACCAAATGCGGCTTGTTCTTGCTGTGTAGAAGTTTTTTGTGAGAATCTTAAAGCACTCCGAATCCGTGCAAGTAATTCTTCAATTTCAAATGGTTTTGTCACATAGTCATTTGCCCCAAGATCTAAACCCTTGACCTTATCCTCCACCTCATTTTTAGCTGTCAGCATGATAACAGGCGTCTGTGATTCAGTTGCACGAATACGCTTTAGTACATCCATACCACTCATTTCAGGTAGCATAATATCCAATAAGATTAAATCCCATTGCTGCTCACGATATTTCAGTAAGCCATCTGTTCCTGTATGCGCCATCACAGCCTCATAGCCTTCAAATTGCAGCTCTAGTTGTAGCACCCTTGCAATATTTTCCTCATCCTCTATTATTAAAATTCGATTGGTCATGTCGAATCAGTCCTCATCTTTTCTTTTCATCGTAAACTAAGCAGGATATGAAAGTCTAATTAGAAAATGATGAGAACTTATTTATTTAGTCTACAGATCGAATAACTGCACTAAATTTTATACCAACTTAAGTACTGCAAATTGTGCTCTTGTAACAGGCGCTTTGGATTTAAGTTACCATTATCCTTGAAGGAATGTATCGTATTCACAATAGGTTGTATGCACGCTCTTCTTTCTTCCTATAATTAGTTTAATTTGATATATTTACCATTTTATATCTAGGTATATTTCCATTTATTTACTCCGTTATCACTTCTTCTAAATAGCGCATACTTATATTATAAAAGTTGAGGCAAACCACTTCACATTTTTTAATCCTAGCGTTAGAATACTATTATCTTATTTTCCTATAGGAAACTTTATTTCGCTTACGATATTTTTTGAAACGAGGGAACAATATGGTTTACAAACAAGTCACAAAATCGTCAGCCGAGGCGGTTTTAGATGGAGATATAAAAGGTTGGCGACGCATTTTACCGTTTCTTGGACCTGCTTTTATTGCAGCCGTCGCCTATATTGATCCTGGCAACTTTGCCACTAATATTACAGCTGGCTCTCAATATGGTTACTTACTGCTTTGGGTTATAGCCTTCTCCAATTTAATGGCCGTGTTAATTCAATCCTTATCTGCAAAGCTTGGGATTGCAACGGGAAAAAATCTACCTGAGGTGGCCCGTGAGCATTTTTCAAAAAAAACATCTATTTTTTTATGGATACAGGCAGAATTAGTCATCATTGCGACAGACCTTGCCGAATTTATCGGTGCAGCATTAGGTCTTTATTTGCTATTTAATATTCCTATGCTCCCAGCAGCATTAATTACAGCCATTGGTTCATTTGCTATTTTAGAACTTCAAAGAAGAGGATTCAGAGCCTTTGAGGCAGGTATTTCTGGCATGGTTTTAATTGTCGTATTAGCATTTGCTTTCCAGACATTTTTAGCACAACCAGATTGGGGAGAAGTAACGCTTGGAATGTTTACGCCACATTTTGATGGGGTGGATTCTTTATTACTAGCTACAGGTATTTTAGGAGCAACTGTCATGCCTCATGCTATTTATTTACATTCTTCCTTAACACAAAATCGTATTATTGGTCGTAATGAAAATGAAAAAAGACGCATTTTCCGTTTTGAATTTATTGATATTATCATCGCCATGATTATTGCTGGAGCTATCAATATGAGTATGCTCATTATTGCCGCAGCTGTATTTCACACACAAGGTGTAATAGTAGAAGATTTAGATGTAGCTTACAATGGATTAAAGGATGCACTCGGTCCAATGGCAGCCGTTTCCTTTGGTCTTGGCTTACTCATCGCAGGGCTAGCCAGTTCCTCTGTAGGGACTTTAGCGGGTGATGTTGTCATGCAAGGATTCATCCGTAGAAAAATACCACTGTATTTACGTAGAGCGATTACAATGTTACCTCCGCTAGTAATCATTGCCTCAGGTGTCAATGCAACCTACGCTCTGGTTCTTAGTCAGGTTGTCTTATCCTTTGGTATTGCATTCGCCCTTGTCCCTCTTGTTATGTTTACAAGTAAACGGGACATCATGGGCAGCCTAGTTAACCATCGTATTACAACCATTTTAGGTTGGTTTGTCGTTGTCATTGTCGTTGCTTTAAATATTTATTTATTGTGGGAAACGATATTTGGATAAAAAAATGCCAGACGCAAAGATTATTGCGCCTGGCTTTTACGTTATGGGTGGTCCTAGACTTTCAGAGCAATTTTTAAATATCCATCTTCTCAATTTTTCGAAACGAAGCATAAGCCACGCTTATACCGATAATTGCTAAAACAATTGGTATAAAAATAATATCATTTAAAGAGAAGTTCCCTGTATTGGATGATACAACTGAGACAATGAAAATAGATGAGATAATGGTTACTGGAATGGAGTATTTTCTCATTCCAAAATACAATGGTATTAATGCGATGCATGATGCTGCAATTGCATTCATAACAACAACAGGGATCCGTTGTATGATTAAAGAAATCGTTAAGGTATCTGAAAGTAAATGGAAATTACTACTGATTACACAAAAAACCGCTGTCACAAAAACATTTGATACGATTATTGCACTAAAGGTAAAAAGAACAATAATAGCTAGCTTTGAAGCAATTAATTTTTTCCTATTTATTGGATACATGAATGCTAAAGTGATTGTTTTATATTTAAATTCACCAATAATAAGCTTAGCGATTAATGCACTAGCAAAGATAATAAATACCGCTCTTACAGTTGAATCTATAAGACTAAGAGCAGTTTGATAATTTTCAAAGCCAGGATCTCCTTCTATTTTTGTGATAAATAAAAGCATAAACATAATCCCTAATATCACAAAATTTGCAAAGATAGCTCGTTTTATATAGGAACCCATATGAAATTTTTTCATTTCAAGACGCATTAAGTTAAGCATTAGCTACACCCCCATTGATTAATTTTAAGAAATAATCCTCCAATGAGCTTGATTTTTTACTAATTCCCTCGATTTCAATATCATGCTCAATCAATGTTTTAGATAGTACCTTTTGTGAAGCTGTCGTATCATATATACGAATACAATTGTCATCTATTAGTTTAAAATTAGTAATATTTAATGTACTTTCTATAATAAAGGCAGCCTTTTTCCCATCATTAACAATCATTTCGATATAATCTACCTGACTACGATTAACAGCGTCCATTGATACTTCCGTGATTAATCTTCCATTCTTAATAACGCCAATTGTATCAGCTAGTTGTTCAATTTCACCTAAAATGTGGCTAGAAACAATAATTGTAATGCCATACTCTTTGCAAAGCATTTTGAATAACTCTCGTATTTCTTTAATGCCTACTGGATCTAGCCCATTAATCGGCTCGTCTAAAATAAGTAATTCCGGCTTCGTAATAATAGCCCGTGCAATGCCCAATCGCTGTTTCATTCCTAGGGAAAAGTCTTTAACACGCTTCTCCTCTGTATTTGTTAGTTTCACTAGATCGAGAACATGACTAATTTCTTTCTTATCGTAATAGCCCATATATTCGCAGTGTAATTCTAGTGTTTCCTTTGCTGTTAAATCTTCATAGAAAATTGGATATTCAATAATCGTACCCAACCTTTTTAGCACCTCGTATGATTGGTCTGTTAATTTTTCGCCAAAGATTTCAATATCTCCACTCGTTGGCTTTGTTAGGTTCGTTAGCATTTTCATAACTGTCGTTTTTCCGGCACCATTTGGACCTAAAAAGCCATAAATCTCTCCCTTCTTCACATGCATATTGACAGCAGAAACCACTTCTTTTCCGTCAAACACTTTCGTAAGTTGATTTGTTTTCACAATATATGTCATGTCAATCTCTCCCTCAAATGTAGCTAAACTTATTATAAAAAATGAAGCTCTCTAATTTATTAATTGATTCTTACAAATTTCTTAAGTACAAAAGAAAGGCCTGTAAAGCGTTTAAAGCTCTACAAGCCTTCTGTTTTAGTACTTCATTCTTTTTAACGTTATTGTAAAAATGGTCTTTTCATATGGAATACTGGAGAGCTGAATAGAGCCACCCATTAGTTTTATAAGACGCTTGGTGATTGTTAAGCCAAGACCGCTGCCTTGAAAGGATTTATTTCTGGAATCCTCAAGCGTATACATTCTTTCAAAGACATTATCAATATGATATTCATCTATTCCCTTACCTCTATCCCATACATCAATATAAATACTTGTATCATCATTTCTTACAGACAGTCCAATCACATTGCCATCTGCACCATAAGCAATAGCATTTGACAATAAATTGTTCAAAGCCCTCTCTAATGCTTCTTCATTACCTAGCGCATATATTGGTGTCTCTAGTATTGCAATCTCTATCTCTAACCCCATAGATGTAACCATATCGTAAAATGATAAGATATTTTTTCGGCATATTTCACCTATATTGATTTTTGTCATCGGATAATCAGTATCTCCAGCCTCTAATTTTGCTAGGTCAAAAAATGTATGGATGATTTTTAATACTTCCAATGTCTTCGAATGAATGCCAGTTAATAACCGTTGCCGCTCCTCCACACTAATCGAGTGCTTAAGCTGCAGTATTTCAGTATAGCCTAGTACAACTGTTAATGGTGTTTTAAGATCATGCGAAATATTCGCCAGCATCTTTTTCATAGAGCTTTCCATTTTCCGATGTGTTGCCAACACTTTTTGATTGTGATCCAACAATGCATTCAACACAATAAGTAGCTGCTGTATTTCTTGATTAGCTGTCGGTACTAAAATTTTTTCACTTGTTTCTTCGTTAATAATTGCTTGCAGTTTTCTATGCATGTACTGAATAGTAGCACTTTGTTGTTTTTTTGCCTTCACTTGCACAATAATAATTCCTATGAGTAACACAATAATCAATAATAGAAATATAATCATCTGTTATCCTTCAAATTTATAGCCAATTCCCCAAAGCGTTTTTATATATTGAGGGTTGGACGGATCGTCTTCCATTTTTTCACGCAATCTTCTTATATGTACATTAATAATATTTTCATCACCATAGTAATTATCATTCCAAATCAACTGATAAATTTGCTGTTTTGTAAAAACTCGATTACGATTTGTCACGAATAATTTTAAGATAGCAAATTCCTTTGATGTGAGCTTTACGTTTTGTCCATTCTTCTCTACTGAAAAATTAACAAGGTCGATTAATAAATTATCTATCTCTAATATATCTTTCTTATCCTCTACATGATTGGCGTATTTTGTTGCTCTTCGAATGGCAGCCTTGACACGTGCCGAAAATTCCAGCATTGAAAATGGCTTTGCAATATAATCATCTGCCCCTAATCCTAGCCCTAATGCTTTATCAACATCGCTATCCTTAGCTGACATAATGATAATCGGCAGTGATGCCTGCTCTCGTATTATCTTTAAAACTTCTAATCCATTTAGTTTCGGTATCATAATATCTAAAATCACTAAATCAAAGGGTTTATTTAAACAATTTTGCAATGCCTCTTCTCCATTCACTGCTGAAGTAACAAGGAATCCCTCCATCGTTAAATAACTCTCCACCATTTCCCTAATGGCTTCATCATCTTCTACTAGTAAAATACGCTTTTGCACTTTCATATACCTCACTTTTAAAATCTATTTATTATTACTACTTTTAAAAAAACAAAATCAAGGTGAAAACGATTATATATAATTTACCATATATTATTTTTTTCGTTTCATTCGATATTTACAAAATAATAAAAAAGCTGTTCTAAAGCCATTGATGATGGCTTATAGAACAGCTCAATAATTTAATCCTCCACTCTTAAATCACATTCTTTCAGCGGAAGCATTTTTGTTTTATATTTGATTTTGTATCCAAACCATAACAATAAAAACAGCGGGATACCAATATAAGAAACGAGTATTCCATACCAATCAATTTTATCCCCCATAAAGGCCGTATAATTTTGTCCAATAACAACAATCATACAAACCGTAAAGGCAAAAAGCGGGCCAAAAGGATATAGCTTTGCTTTATATGGCAGCAATTGAGGATCCAAGCCCTGCGCTTCGAAAGCTCGGCGGAATCGATAATGACTAAATGCAATGCCGAGCCAAGCAATGAAGCCGGACATTCCCGAGGCATTTAAAAGCCAAATATAAACAACCCCATCACCAAAAAAAGATGCTAAAAATGCAAGACAGCCTACAGCTAATGTCGCCATTAATGCATAGATTGGAATACCGCGGCGGCTTAATTTTGCGAAAAATTTTGGTGCATGCCCGTCTACCGCTAATTGCCATAGCATACGAGATGATGCATATAGTCCTGAATTCCCAGCTGATAGCATGGCCGTTAAAATAATGGCATTCATTAAGGAAGCAGCAAAGGCAATACCTAGGCGATCAAACACTAGTGTAAATGGCGATACAGCGATGTCTTCTGATAGTAAACGTTCATCGGTGAATGGAATCAGCATCCCTATCGCACCAATCGCTAAAATATAAAACAAAAGAATACGCCAGAACACAGATTTTACTGCCTTTGGAATATTTTTTCCAGGATCATCCGTTTCACCAGCTGTAATCCCAAGAAGCTCTGTTCCTTGGAATGAAAATCCTGCTGCAAGGAAAATACCAAATGTAGCAAGGAACCCCCCATGAAACGGTCCATCACTAATAAAGAAATTTGTAAAGCCTACAGGTGCCTGTCCACCTAGAATACCAAAAATCATTAATAAGCTGATAATAATGAACACAATCACAGTTACCACCTTGATCATGGCAAACCAATATTCACTTTCACCATAGCTTTTTACAGATAATAAATTAAAGGTTAACACAACAGCTATAAATAATACTGTCCATAATGCAGATGAGCTATCTGGGAACCAATATTTCATAATTAATGATACAGCCGCAATTTCTGCAGCAATTGTGATAGCCCAGTTATACCAATAGTTCCAGCCAAGTGCAAAGCCCAAAGCTGGATCAACAAATTTCGTAGCATACGTACTAAATGAGCCTGAGGATGGCATATAGGCTGCCATTTCCCCTAAGCTTGTCATTAAAAAGTACACCATGACACCGATTAGGGCATAGGCTAGTAATGCCCCGCCAGGACCTGCCTGTGCAATGGCACCACCACTGGCTAAAAATAGCCCTGTACCAATTGTACCACCTAAAGAAATCATTGTAATATGACGGCTTTTTAATTCTTTTTTCAGCTTCGGCACTTTATGACCGAGCTGATTCACTTTTATTTCACTCACGATATGGCGTCCTTCCTAATATAAGAGGCAAAAAAATACCATCACATGAACACTGTGATGGCTAAGTTAATCCTCAGTTTTTTCTAAATGATAGCTCAACACGTTGTCCAAACGTGACAGTTCTGTTCCTTTCGGAGACAGCCCCAGCATGAGGTTTTCAAGTCCCCTCACACTTCGGCAGTATTTCCTTTCAGCTAATCTCGTCAATGCTTGTCATTTCCATTAGCATACTCATAAATACCGCGACCTCTACCTCAATACAAACATGAGGCATATAATTATTAAATTTATGATGTCTTCAAGTTTAACATAAGACATTTTACATTTCAATACGACGAGTAAAGTTCTATATTTTATGAATATTCTACTATTTTGAATAATGTGATAAAGTAATATAGTGGTTCAATTATAATTGAATGTAAACAGGGGGGATTAATTTTGACAGCAAATGAAGATTCCACTAGTTATCCTAGCAGGAAAATTAGCTGGAGAGGAGCTACCTTACTATTAGTCATTGGCGTTATTTGTATTGCCTCGACATTACGAATGCCTTTAACAGTTGTGGGACCTATTATTTCTTTTATACGAGAAGATCTAGGTATATCAAATGTATTAGCTGGATTTCTAACTACTATTCCACTTCTAGCCTTTGCGGTTATATCGCCATTTGCACCAGTTGTTGCACGTAAATTAGGACTTGAGCTAACATTATTTTTATCCACTATTCTTTTAGCAGTAGGTATTGTACTGCGCTCTCTAGGAACAACAAGTTTGCTCGTTTTTGGAACTATGCTAATTGGTGTTGCTATTGCATTTGGAAATGTACTTATTCCAGGATTACTTAAATTAAAATTTCCTTATCACGTAGGTTTGCTTATGGCATTTTTTACAATGTCCATGAATTTAACAGCTGGACTTGGTGCTGGGATTAGCTACCCTATTGCCCAATCATCTTTTGGCTGGCAAGGAGCACTGGCTATTGCACTTAGTTTAGTTGTGTTAACCATTTTAATTTGGATTCCACAATTAAAGTTTAATAAGCCTGAGCCCGCTGTTAAGAAAACGAAAGAACGTATACCTTTATGGAAATCCCCTGTTACCTGGGCAGTAACAGGTGCTATGGGATTACAATCATTATTATTTTATACAACTGCAGCATGGATTCCTGAAATTTACATATCACAAGGATTAGCTGCTGATCGTGCAGGCTGGATGTTCTCCATCATGCAATTTTCGCAAGTTCCAATGGCTTTAGCCGTGCCAATCATTGCTAGTAAAATGACGTCTCAGCGACCTCTTGTATTAATGTTTACAGCATTTTATTTAGTAGGCTTTGTTGGCGTTGTCATGGAGTGGACAAGCCTTGGGGTGCTTTGGATGATTCTATTAGGCTTAGCAGGCGGGGCTTCATTTGCCTTAGCCATGATGTTCTTTACACTCCGCACTCGCACAGCCTTTGAAGCGGCTGATTTATCCGGCTTTGCGCAATCATTAGGCTATTTATTTGCCGCAATTGGTCCTATCCTTTTTGGCTACCTGCATGATTTATTTGGTGGCTGGAATATTGCAGGGTGGCTCTTTGTAGTTGTAGCTATGATACTCTTCTTATGTTCAATGAGAGCATCTAAAAATGAATATGTCCATTAAATTAAAGCAGATGGGAAAACCAATCTTGTTTCCCATCTACTTATTTCTGTACCTATACTTTTTTATTTATCAGATTGTGTACCATGCTGCTTTAGTAAGGTTAACAGTTCATCAAGATCTTCTGCTGCTTCTTTGTTATGAGCATTAATTGCAGTGAAAATAGGAAGAGCCTCTTGTAGGAGTAAATGACTAAAATAATAATAGCCTAAAAAAGCCTGCTGCTCATAGCCCTTTGGCGTTTCCTCCTCCCACTCCAGCTCATCATCCTCCTCGTCTTCTGCCCATAAATATTTAACATCTAGTAGCTCCTGCATAGTTTGAACGGTATGTGCAGAGTCTAGATAATCCTCAGTAATCACTTGAGCTACAGCTAAATAAAGCTCTATTTCTTCTAATGAAATTTCCTCCGTATTTTTGCTAGCAAGCTTTTTTAAAAGGATAAGTAAAACCCATGGCGTCACCTGCCATAGTGTACCTTGATGCTCAATTAATTCAGCAAGCTGCTGATATTGCTCCTGTTCAATTAGCTGTGGGATAGCTGTTCCTCTACCATAAGGTGTCGTCAATTGTTGCCATGGAATATTCGGGGTATTCTGGTTCAACATTTGGATTGCTCCTCTCCTGAAAAATAAGATAGGTTAAGTGTAAATGGTCATATGGGGATTGTATATAGGTACTAAGAGAGGGATTTTATACATGCTCTAACGATTGGTTCACTGTACTTTTGACTGCATGAATAGTGCTATGAAGTAATTAAAAGGGGAAATTATTGTGGAAGATGTAATTAATAGAGAAGTTTATAGGGTTTAATAGAGAGCTCTATTATAAAGTGATCGTATTCAGGAGCTGTTTGGAAAACGAACAGCCCCTTTACAGTTAATAGCATGGCTTCTGATAAAAATAATTTGGTGTATGATAAATATTTACATAGGGTTTATGAAATATATGAGTCGTTGCAGGCGAAAGTGGCGGGATTAACCATGTCCAGTTGCCTGTCATTTCTCGCCCTACGGATTCCTCCGCTTCTTCAAACAATTTAAACTGTTGAGCTGCTGTATGATGATCCACAATGCTCACTCCATCTTCTTTAAAAGAATGAAGAACAGCAATATTGAGCTCCACTAATGCACGGTCTCGCCAAAGCGAGATTTGCTTACTTGTATCAAGATTAAATATCTCTGCAATAGCTGGCAGCATATTATAGCGATCATGATCTGCTAAATTGCGTGCGCCGATTTCTGTTCCCATGTACCAGCCATTGAACGGAGCTGCTTGAAAATCAATACCTGCCATTTGAAAACGCATGCTTGAAATAATCGGTACGGCATACCATTTCAACCCTAATTTCTCCACACCTACTGACTCTGGATGACGAATTGGCACCTCTAAAATATATTCTGCAGGAATTGCAAACAATTGCGGAGCCCGCCCATCAACCTGTACGACAAGTGGTAAAATATCAAATGGTGTTCGTTGACCTTTCCAGCCTAATGATTCACATACTTTTGTAAATGCGATGGAATTTGAATCACCAATAACTCCTGTCTCCGTTTCATAGCCTGCATAACGAATTAGCTGATGATTCCATATCCGTACTCGATCTGAGGCAAACACGGTTATCGTTGGACGAATTTTACCTTTATTTGTCGCATATTCAATATGCTCTAGTAACTTTTGAAAAATGTTCTGTTCATCTAAAACATCACGCGCATCTACTACATGTAATGACTGCCAAAACAGGCGTCCAATACATTTATTGCTATTACGCCATGCCACCCGTGCACCAAAAATTAGTTCGTCTGTTGTTGGATAGTATTCTCCTGCATTTTGAATCTGTTGTAATCTATTTTCTAACCAAAGTTCTGATTCATTTTGCTCTACCTGATATAGATTTAAGAACTGCTTGATCTCCTGTATATTCATGTCGATTCCTCCACCTACCCTCATATTAGTGGAACAAAACAGGAAGCACCATGAAAATATCTATAGAAAAAACATACATATTGTATATATGAAATAGTTTGTTCAAATTTAAGGGTAGCTGTCATGTAATTTCATAGGATATCAAAAGCATATTTATCAAGCTCTAATTCATCACTAATTTCACTAAAATTATTTACGAGTGACTTTTGATTAATTGTTATGACTTTCTTCTATTATATATAGTCTCTATTATCCGAAATAATTTAGAATACCCAAAAGAAGCGCCATGTTTCATATATATGCAATTCACAGGCTCTTCTATATGACATGGTTCTATTTTATTAGTTTAATTACACAGCAGATAATTCCTGTTAAATTACTAAAAAGATGATTGATTCCAAATTCAATAGTTTTCATTGTTTAATCTCTCCAAATAAAATCTCATTTGGGAAAATGTTAATATTATCATAAAGAATTGATAGGTAATCATTATTTTTGAAGGAGAAATAAACCTATTTGTCGAAATCTATTTTTTATGATTAAAAAGCAAATATTCTCTAAAAAAATATCGATTTTTCTAATTTCTGGGTTATTCTTTTGTTTTCTAACCTTTTTACACTTTACTTGGATGAATTTCACAAACATTTCAGAAGGAGTCAATGCTATACAAGGAACGTTAGATTTAAGGAGAATTGATACAAGCCAAAATTTCAAAGTTAAGCTACAGAAAGAATGGGAATTCTACCCTAACGTCCTCCTCGCTTCTGAAAATGTCCAATCAGTTGAACAAAATAAGGTTTTTACGAATCAGCCAGAATCTTGGGATCAATACTTTAAAAATAGCGAGAAAACTCATTATGGTTCTTATCGTTTAAAAATTTTAAAAGAACACACTTCCTCTCAGATGTACGGTATTACGATTCCTGAAGGTTTAGCACCCTATGAGCTTTATATAGACGGTCAATTTATTGGAGGATTAGGAAATCTTACGACGAATCTTACTCAAAATGCTCCTATTGGCAGACCTATAACTTATTTTTTTACGCTTGATACTAATGAAAGCGAAATTATTATACAAGGCGTTCAAACAAATCCTTATGAACAAGGTGGGTTTCAACGAGAAATTATTCTTGGCGATCTACACTCAATGGAACAATCAACGTCCTTTTCCATTGAAACTCAAATGGCCGTTTGTCTAGTCTTTCTAATTTACCTACTATTTACAATTTTGCTTTGGGGTATAGGCATTCGAAATAAAACTTTATTTTATTTTGCCATGATTACTATTTCAGCTTGTTTAACGATACTCACTTCTAGCAATAGAATATTATTTAGTTATTTACCAATAAATTGGATTTGGGCAAACAAACTAACGTATTTCTCTTACATACATAATGCGTTGTTTTTTGTTTTATTACTACGTGAATTGATGAAGGAATACTCTAAGCCTAAAATATTAACTATTGTCCCATTGGTATGTACTTTCTATTTATCTTTTATTGTAGTAGCGCCCATTGAATATATTTTTTAAACCAAATTGATATTTATAATACTTTTTATCGTCTCTCCTATTATTATAACTATTTTCACATTGATCATAGCTTTAAAAGGTCAAAAAGGCGTGATATTTTTATTATTAACAGGTACAGCAGTGGTAACCAATTCATTATTTTTACCTATAAGACAGAATACAACATTACCTTATAGTCATTATCCTTTTGATATATTTATTGGTGTATCTGCATTATCCGCATTTTGGTTTACAAGCTATTTTCAAACAACTTTACAAACAGAAAAACTTTCTGTGAAATTACAAAAAGAAATAAATACAAAGGATGATTTTCTAGCAAATACCTCTCATGAACTGCGTAACCCTTTGCATGGCATGATGAGTATTGCCCAAACGATGTTAGCTAAGCAGGTAGATAAAGAAGATCAAAATGATTTAAAGCTAATGGTAAGAATCGGAAACCACATGACCCACATGTTAGATGATTTATTGGATTTAGTAAAATTAAAAGAAAAAACGCTTCAACTACAACCAAAACCTTTGAATGCTTATAACCTCGCAAGTGGGGTCAGTAATATGTTTCGTTTTATGCTGAAAGGAAAGCCAATTGAACTTATTGTGCGAATACCTATTAATTCACCATTTGTTTTTGCCGACGAGACACGACTTATTCAAATTTTTGCGAATTTAATTCATAATGCCATTAAATTTACTGAACAAGGTTCCATTACGATTGATGCTGAAGTAGTTGGGAAACAATTATATATTTCCGTTACAGATACGGGAATTGGCATTGATAAAAATATGCAAGAAATCGTATTTGAGCCCTATGAACAAGTGGATTCGACAATGACATCCATAGGTGGTGGCCTTGGATTAGGTTTAAGCATTTGCCATAAGCTTGTTTCCTTACACGGGGGAACAATGTCGGTATCATCTACTATCGGCGTTGGCTCAACCTTTACTTTCTCATTACCAATAGCGAAGTCGCAGAATGTGGAAGATAGTGAATTAAATGTTGAGAAGGATACTGCATTCATCAAATATTCATTTTTAAATGATTTTTCGAGAGAACACAATATTGCTGCTACTACAGAAACGAACTCTTTAGTAACTAGCCATGCAAGAATTCTCATTGTTGACGATGACGCTGTAAACTTACAAGTACTTGTCAATGCATTTTCAACGGATTCCTTTGAAATTGAAACAGCTTTAAGTGGGGTAGAGGCTCTCGATATGCTTCAAAACAATAGCTATGATTTAGTTATTTCTGATATTATGATGCCGCATATGTCTGGCTATGATTTGGCCAAGCACATTCGCGAAAAACTTTCTATCTCAGAGTTACCGATATTGTTCTTAACAGCTCGACAGCAAAGTGAAGATATTCAACTTGCCTTTTTAAGTGGCGCCAATGATTATGTTAAAAAACCAATGGAATATATGGAGCTTAAATCACGTGTTCAAGCTCTTATTCAAGTGAAGCAATCTAGCGAAGAGCGTCTGCGCATTGAAGCTGCATGGCTTCAGGCACAAATTCAGCCACACTTTTTCTTCAATACTTTGAACTCTATTATTTCTTTACATGGTGTAGATGAGGAGAAAATGGAAGAATTACTACTTGCCTTTAGTGATTATCTACAAACGAGCTTCGATTTCCAAAATGTCGATTTAGTCGTGCCAATCGACTATGAATTAAAGCTCGTTCGTGCCTATCTTGCCATAGAACAAATACGCTTTGGCGATAAAGTTCAAGTAATATGGGACATCCCTGAGAATATAGAACTGTCCATCCCTCCACTATCCATACAGACACTTGTCGAAAACGCCATCCAGCACGGCATTTTACCTCAACGCGGAGGAGGAACCGTGACAATTCGGATTGTAGAGACTGAGCAACACTTTAACATAACCATTTCCGATAATGGCGTTGGCTTTGATAACAATGGTCCTAAAGAGAAAAGAAGCGTGGGCCTCGTCAATACCCAACAGCGCCTAAAACAATTATTTGGCGTAGAATTAACCATAGAAAGCGTGGTTGGACAAGGCACAACAATCTCCTTACAAATTCCTAAATAAGTAGAGGGCGATGTCGAGTCTATCCGTCTCTATTCAAAAAGCAGGCTAAGGTTTCCCCTAGCCTGCTTTTGCTATATGTCTTATTTTGAAAGTTGCTCGTCCCCATCTTCATCAATAAAATAAGTATGAGATTTCGCTGCTTCCTCAATTTCTTTGAATGCCCAGTGTGTTGCTTTTACATCTGGGAAGCTTGGTGCTGTTACGCCTTGTAGCGGACCGCGCTCAAACATGCGGTTCATCATGATCACCGCTTGAGCACGTGTTAAATATTCTTCTGGCGCAAAGCTACCATCCTGACGACCGTTGATGATGCCTGCCACACGGTTCGCTTCGATTATCCATTGTGCCCAATGACCTTTTGTATCGTTGAATGTAATCGCTACATTCTCTTCGATATGCAGTTGCTTAAAGTTCGCCACTACCGTTGCCATTTGTGCACGTGTAATGTTTTCACTGGCACGGAAGTTACCATTAATATCGCCATTCATAATGCTACGCTCTTTGACAAAGGCAATAGCTCCCGCTGCGTAATGATCACTTGGAATATCCTTAAATGGTGCAGTGTTTACTGGTCCATCTGTATAGCCTAAGATACGCGCAATCATCGTTGCCACTTGAGCACGTGTTACGTTTTTCTCTGGACCGAATGTGCCATCTGGGAAGCCCTTAATGTACGCTTCATGCTCTTTTACTTCAAGAGATGGTTTTGTTTCTTCGACCTTATTCACCTGAATAATTGTGAATGTGCTGAACTTCTCTACTGTAAAGCGTAAGCCTAGCTCACCCTTCGCCATTGTTACTACCTCAGGGATAACGACTTTCTTCTCCCCATCGGAGTGTTCAATAAATACCGCTAATTGCTTCAGGAATGCCTCACGCTCTGCTGCACCCGTTGGGATTTTCACGCCTTTTAATGGCAATGTTACCTGCACAGGACGATTTGGCATATTCGTTTCGATTGTCATTGGACGTGCTACTACATGTACATCATTGCTTTGCAGTGTTGCTCGCACAACGCGCTCTGCTCGTGCACGTTCTTCAATCGCTTGACGCCCGCTTTCCTTTTTCACGGGTACTAAACGGAAGTAGAAGTTATCGTCAATGCCCTCCATTGAACTCACAGGAATCGCAATATGTCCGTTTTCCGTTGAAATTTCTAATGCTATCCCATTATCGCGTAATAATTTCAAGGATTCTTTCGGAATTTCGACTTTCGCTTCCTTCACTTCATCATTCACATCTGGTAATACGATACGCGCAATATCGTTACCGATTGCTTTTGCCTTTGCCACAGCTTCTTTGGCATTCGCTTCTGTGAGAGCTACAAAGTCTGTGATATCGCCATTGTCATGTTTTGTACGCTCAATCTCTACAGTTGTTTTTTCTAGTGGTTTTTCGCCATCGATTTCAAGCTCCACTTGGATTTTTGTTTTTGTGTCGCCTGGTGTCGGTGTTACTGGTGTTGTCGTACCACCGTTACCTGAATTCCCACCACCCGGGTAAGATGTATCAGCTTGACGATAGATTTTTATGGTATAGTGCTTCTCATTACCATTTGCATCTTTTACTGTAATGACAAGTATGTTTTCGCCTACACGCAATGGAATTTGGCCAATACTGCCTGGCTGCCCATTAACTGTTGTCGTTACTGTAGCACCAGCCTCAACTGGAATTGCTGTAAAGTCAATCACATTTGTTGGATAACCAACAGTCATTGTGTAATCTGTGACACCTGTTTGGAAGCTTGGGCTTAATGCACCGCCTGTAGATGGTGTTAATGCACTCAATCCTTTGCCTAATTTCACAAGTGCATTTTGTGCCGCTGTTAATGCTGCTAATGCTTTATCTACTTCTTCCTGTGTTGCATTTGGATTCGTCAGCACTTCATTCGCTTTCTTTAAAGCATCTTGATACTGTGCCCAGCTCGCTGGTGTATACTCACCTGCAACTAGATTTTTAGCATCGTCAACCTTTTGTTGTAGTGGTACTTTGTTTACTATTGGTGTTGTTGCCACTGTAAATGTATGTTTCTTCGTTACCGTTTGTTGTCCATTTGTTGCTGTTGCAATAATTGTGTATGTGCCATCTGGTAAACCTGTTGGTGGTGTATATGTCCATTCACCTGTTAGTGGATCGACTGTTGCCGCCACATCTACCAGCAGAGACTCATCCTTGTTATTTTTCAAGACAATTGTCACAGTAGATGGTGTTGTGGTTACATCCACCTTCCCACCAATTGTTGGTTTCGGATTAGCTGTCACTGCGTCTGGTTTCGTAATTTGGAACGCTGCGCTGTATGGGTCCTCTGCCACCATTTCAAAATTCTCTACAGGCGCACCTGTCGCTCCCTTACCTTTTAAATTACCTGCACCATTATAAATTACCTTCACTTCTTTATTCGTTACGTCTGTGCCATTCGGTAATGTAAAGATCACCTTTTTACTATCAGTTGGATCAACTTCAACTGTCGGTGTTACTGGTGTGCCATCCACCATGACAGTAAAGCCTGTTAAATCTGTTAGCTCTACTTCTTGATTGAATGTCAGTGTCACTTTATTACCTTCTGATACTGTTTGTGTCAGTGCCACACTTGTTGGTTTTGGTGCTTTTAAGGCATTTTTTGCATCTTCCAATGCCTGTAATGCAGCATTTACCTCTTGTTGTGTAGCAGTAGGATTCGTTAACACTGCTTTTGCCTCAGTTAATTTCTCCTGTAATTTTGACCAGCTTTCTGATGTGTAATGTGTTGGTGTTAAGCCTTCTATTTCCGTTACTTTATTTTGAAGCGCTGTTTTATCAACAATTGTTAACTCTTTTTCAAAGGTATTTACTGGAACATTATTTGTGCCTGTTAAATTACCTTGTCCGTTATATTCAACTTTAACAGCTTTACCAGTCGTTTCTTTCCCTGCTGGTAATGTAACCAGCAATCGTTTTGAATCTGCAGGATCTACTTTAAAATCCGCATTTGTAAGTGTAATTGTTTCAGTACCTATAGTTACTGTAAACCCAGTTGCTTCAGGTGCCGTTAATTTGATGTCTTTATCAAATGTCACAACAATTTGATTTTGATTCACAGAGATATCTTCCACTTTCACGCTTTGTGGAACCGGTACATCCGCTGCAAAAGTGAAATACTGACCATTGGCTAATGTCGCTTTTGCTACATAGTATTCTGTGCCTCCAACTGTCGCCTCTGTCATCGGATAAGATGTAACAGTAGTGAAATCCGTCTCACTTGTTCCCACTAATAATGTTGTACCAGTTGGCACAGAAGCTTTTGGAATCGCAATATTTACCTCACCAACACTTTCCGTATTTTGCACTTTCCAAATACGTTCTGCATGATTTTTGTCTGTAGTGCCAAGCTGCTTCGTAAATTTCAATTCAGAGCCGTTATCACCCCAAACTAATGCTTGTTGATTAATTAAGAGATTATCAGCAATTGCTTCGTTTTTCTCAGACAACGACGGTCCAATACCAATAATCAGCCCTAATGTATCGTTTGTTGCACGACTTTGTTTTTGGTGCAGGTCTTGCGCATTATCACGAGCAATACCAGCAATATTATGGCTATAACCTGAATTTACTGTTTTATCCCAAACTGTTGTACCGTCTGAGAATAAATAACTCGTATCAATTAATGATATTCCATATTTAATTGCTAGATAAGAGTTAATTTTTTGTTTATCTAAAGCTGTTAAAGGGGATGTATAAACGATAAATTCGCCTATTTGCCCGTTGTAAAAACTTTTTTCAGCTCCATTTTGATTTTCCGCACCAAGTGTCATTGGTTCTTTATTACCTGTAATCTGAGTAGTTCGACCAGCTGCAGTAATCAAACTCTTTCCATCACGATATATGGACTGTACACCTTGATCCTCAGTAGCTGTACTTTGATTATTACTGTAGTTCAAATTCCAAATGTAAGATGTATTAATATCTATTTTATCTGAAGCTATAGTTGTAATACGATTAGAAACGCCGTTATTCACGTCCCACATTGCTGATGTTCCCCAAGGTATATGAGCTTGTATTCTGTTGAGAGAAGCACCACCTGGAACCGATTGCCAAAATAGACTATTACTTGTGTTTAGTTTATTTTTCGCTACAACAAATACATTAAAGTCATGATAAGTCTTTTTATCAAGAATACCATCCGAATCTATCAAAGTATCATTCGTACCATCGAATTGTACTGCTTTATTGAAATTTAATCGATTGCTGTCATCATTTAAAGCAGGTTGTTTATTAACATTCGATTGATCAAAACTATTATTATTTGTACTACGATCTTTCCATGTCCCAACAGTACCATTTGTTGTTGTTACTTGTTTGTTCGAATCTAACCATAGACCTGCTCGGCCTATACCTCCAGGACCAACGTCGACTACTAGTGGTTCTAAATTCTGTCTTGCAGTATTTAAAGCTGTTAATGCCGCTTCAACCTCAGCAGCCGTTTTTCCTGAATCAGTCAATACACTTTTCGCAGCTAATAAAGCTTGTTCAAAGGCTGTCCACGGAGCAATTATATAATTTGCTTGTTGCAAGTTTTCAGCATCAATTTCATTTACACGTATTTCTAAGTCTTTTTTATCCACATACTGAATAAATGTAAAATAATTAGCATTTGATAATTGGCTATTTTTAATGGTTACTTTACCTGTTACTTTATCCGTCGGCACAACGATTGTTGCAGCACTATTGAATCCTTCAACATCACTAATATACAAAGCAAATCTGTGTGAATTTTTGTCTGCCCCATCAACTTGTAAAGTGAGATCTTGGTTATCTTGCCATGTACCATTTTTTTCTACCTTGAAAATCCGTTCTAATCGGTTGGCTGTTGTTTTTGTATCACTATTCACATATGCTAATGTGGCAGGCAAGTTGTTGGATAAATCTATATTGTATAGTGCCTGACCATTGTTATCGCTAAATGAAAGAAATGCTAAATTTTCAATCTGTGTATTATTCTCTCGATTTATTGGAGCGATTATATCTCCTGCCGCAATCGTCACCAATGCCCCATCAGCTTGCGATTTAGATTGCTTTTGATCAATCCCACTAGCAACGTCATGCCCAATACCTGTAACGCGCTTACCATAACCAGTATTGTTGCCAGCAGTCCACATTTTTGTGCTACCATCGCTTGCAACATAGTCATCCGTTGTGCCATCATCCTTTTTCAACGTAATCCCATATTTAAAAGCAAGATAACTGTTTATTTGATGGCGTTCTGATGGAGTTAATTCTCTATTAGATATCAGTACCTCGGAAATATTTCCATTAATAAAAGGGCTACTTTCAGAAAATCCAATATACTCCTTGCCTGCTTGTTGACCAGTTGTAGTAGTCCAATCAACTACATGTCCATCGACTGCTTTTGTTTCTGTATGCTGTGTACGACCATTAATGGATAAGTTCCATTTCTCGTCTGTACTTAATATATTTAAAATGCTAGGTGATGAAACTATCTCAGTAAGTGATGTAATTGTTTTCTTCTTAGCTTGTGTTGTGCCTGCTGCTGTAATAATTTCATTATCAGTATATTTTGCACCATCTCCGCTTAAGTGGGCATTAAACTCCCACGGAAACCCTTGTCCACCTGATTTTTGAATAGAAAATACTTCCCTTGCTCTTGTTGTAGCATCAGGATTAGGTAGATTTGTGCTATCTTTTAGGGTTCTAAAAAGCATCTTAGTATTTTTAGCATCTGTTGCTTGGTGGAAATTAATTCTTCCACCTATCACATGATTATTAAATGTAATAGGATCACCTATAGTCGAATTGTAAATCCAATCAAAACCACCAGCCAAATCCTGCAATACAAATGCGTTAGAACCATTATTCTTTGCACTTTGTTCAACATCTACATGTGATATAAAATCAGTAATAGGTACTCCACCTGGTCCTACATAACTAGCTGTTGGAGCCGCTTTTGCTTGCTGTGGAGCACCCACAAATGATACGCTACTTGCCACTAATGCTGTTGCAAGAAATGTGTTTAACGAGCGCTTCCACCATTTTTGTTGCTTTGTAACTTCCATTTTTGTTCCTCCAATCTTAAAAAAGTGTCATAAAATTCTTGGTAAAGAGCTACTCATCCTCCTTTTATGAACTAGACCAACTCCAAGAAATCTGAGGTTTTTCGATATTTCCTCACACTTAACTATAGAACATCAACCTATACAAAATATTTACATCAGTAATTTGGCACAATGTGCTCTTTAGACATTGGTTATACAAGCTTCTACAACATAAAAAATAGGCAATGTCATTATTTCACATTACCTTTCGCAAAATTTCTATTAACTTTACAAGTCTTCAGCTTTCATAGCACAGCTAATTGGATTTCTTTATATGATTAAACAATATTATTAACTAATACCAAATATCTTTTTATTATGAAAGGAAAAGATTCTTTTAAAAAAAGTTGAACAGTTTTAAAGAAGAGTGAGTTATGAAGAGAAGAATCCATGCGCTAAAGAACGTGGCCATGAGAACTGCTCTTTAAGTTTTAGATCAATTAAACCTGCAAAATCGCGCTCATTTGTCTCCATTTTTGATACCATCTTTCAATTTCCTCACTTGGCTCCATTGCTACTTGCTTCTTTAGCATTTTCTTTAATAACCAGTATTGTTCCTCAACAGCAGCTGCATTGCTCAGTAAATCGTAGAGCTTCATCAAGGTAAAATACCTTTCTTCCTCATCAGGGAAAAATGACTGAACCTTTACTTGCACCTTTACAGCAGCAAAGTAGTTCTCATTTTTAATATAATATTTACTTAATTGTTGTGCATGGTATAACCATAAACGTCTTAGTCGTTCCCTTTCGCTTTTTGACCATAAATAATCACTATCACCCAAATAATTGCCTGAATAGGCTTGGAATACCTGCTCATGTGCCCTTATTGTAGTCAATTCAAGCGGAGGTAAAGACTTTAATTGTGTTAACCATTGTTCCACATCGATTTCCACATCTTTCAATAATAACTGATAGCCTGATTTCAATAATGGACTGGAAATTTCCACTCCGTCTAATCCATAATTCTCCAAAGTTTGACGGATGGTATAAATAACTGTGTAAAGCTGCTTAGAGGCCTTATCCATATCAATTTCTGGCCAAAACAGCTTCAAAATGAGGTCTCGTTGAATGATTTCATTGCGATGGGTAAGCATATAAGTAAACAATTCCTTTGCTTTTGATGTGCGCCACTTCATTACTTGCGCATTTCCATCAGGCATTACTACCTTTATACTTCCTAACAGTTGAATCATTTTTTGCCTAGTTGTGTTTGGTTGTTTTTTTTCGATAATCTTTTGAAGTCGTTCCAATGTTTTATGTAAACGTGGCTTTTGCACAGGCTTTAATAGATAGTCTATGGCATGCAAATTGAAAGCTTCTATCGCATATTTGTCAAAGACTGAAGTAAAGACAATTTCTATGTTTGGTAATAGTTCCCGAACCCTTTTACCAAGTGTTAGGCCGTCCATATCAGGCATTACTATATCTAAAAATACAACATCTGGTTGCATTGTTTGTATTTGAGCAACCACTTCTAGAAAATTTGTATATTCTCCAACTATGTCGACTTCCGAGACATTACTTTTTTTAAGTAAGTTTTTTAGTCTTTTTAATGATTGATTTTCATCATCTACTATCACAATTTTCATAACATCCCCTCCTTAAAAGTTAGTCTAGAAAACAAGTAAAGGTTATCACATGGGTCTATACAACTTCTACACAACTCCACTTATTCTAGAGATGTTTTGTATTTTTATTTGCGCAGATATATTACAAAGGCAAATCCATCCTTACAAATACAAAAAAGATGACCAGCTTGGCTAAATTTAGCTTGCTGGTCATTATCCTTTATTGATGAGGTATTAGAGTAAAAAAAGCTATTGGAAATTTACTTAGTCCTTTGAAAGCTGAAAATGTTAACCTATTGATTTTATTTTCATTAATACGGCTGGTTCCTACACGCCCATCTGCAATAAATGTTGCTTGGAATAAAGTAGTCTCAAAATTATAGTTAAACAAAAGAAATTCCACGCACACTCATTCACTTCATTTCTAATTCGCAGAAATGTTAACTTCAAAATAATATAGAGCAGTTAGATTCACAATGCTATTAGAATGACTACTAATACTGATAGTCACTTAACCGCTAAAAATGAAAGTGACCAATATAATTATAGTGTAATAATATTGGTCACTTTTCCCCTCTTTATATACAGTCACCTTTAACCTTATATGAAATAGTTTTATAGAGGCTGTCATGTAATTCCATAAAATATCAAGAGCTAATTTATCAAGCATATTGAAAAGGAACAACTTAGGAACAAGTGACAATTACTATATCTTTTCGTTTTGAGAACTAAGGAACATATCACAATAAATTTGTTGATCTTTCTCTATACCTTTTATACGTGCATACGTATTACCGAATTCACACATTGTGTTTAATACTGGTACAAATGATTTTCCTAGATCAGTTAAGCTGTATTCCACTTTTGGAGGTACTTCTTTAAATACTTCTCTTTGTACAAGTCCATCTCTTTCTAACTGTTTCAATTGATCTGTTAGGACTTTTTGTGTAATTCCAGGTATAAATTCGTAAAACTCTTTTGTCCTTACTGATTTTTGGCTCAAGAAAAAGAGTATCAGACATTTCCACTTTCCACCTGCAATGTTCATAAAAATGTTGATTCCAGTATTATAGTTAACCATGTGCTTGTGCTTTTCCTCCTAAATAGGCACTTAAAAGTGGCTATACCACATTTTTGTGCGTTATTTTCTTATTTATTATTGCTTACTATAATTAAAGGTGCAATAAATAAAATTTCGGAGTTGATAAAATGAGTGTAAAAAATATTTTAGAAAAAAGACGTTCAGTTAGACATTATGATCCAAGTTATAAAATTAGTTCAGAAATTCTAACCTCATTAATTGAAAGTGCAAGTAAGTCACCTAATGGAAATAATATTCAAGCTACTCGATACTTAATTATTGATGAACCAGATTTAAGAAATTTATTATTGCCTATAGCCTTTAATCAACAACAAGTGATAGAGGCTTCAACATTAATTGTTATGTTAGGTGATTATCAGGCATTTGATAAAGGTAATATTATTAAGATACATGAAGAAGGCTTTCAGGCAGGTTATTTTGATGAATCACTAAGAGATTATCTAGCGAATGCTGCCATAAATTATTATGAAAATAAATCTAAAGAAGATCTAGAACTAGAATTAACTAGAGATGTAAGTCTTGCGTCAATGTCATTAATTTTGTTAGCAAATGAAGCTGGTTTTGAGACAATCACTATGTCAGGCTATGATTCTAAGAAATTAAAAGAAATCTTAAATATTTCCGAAAGGTATTTAGATGTTATGCTTATAGCTATTGGTAAAGGTACTAAAGCTGGTCATAAGACCGTAAGACATAATGTAAATAAAGTAATGTATAGAAACCAAATCATTTAGGTGCTCTCATAGTATCTGATTATGTTAATAGGTAGGCAAAGAAATAATGTATTGTTGATGTAAGCAAAAATGACCAGTTACTCATTTAAAGTGAGTACTGGTCATTTATTTATATGATTTAAATTGTAAGTCTTCACCTTGTGTTTCAAGGCTTAATTAATCCACACAAATGATTTCTTCTTTATAAAATTAAAATTATTTACCTCAGACTTTGAACTGTCTACAGATTCATTAATTGGCTCTATCTAGTGCAGGATCGCACTTTCTAATGCACTATGATTATTCCTCTCAAATGACCATGGTTTCATTTAGGATGGTATTATAATTTTTGGCTTATAATTTCACTATTTTATAAGGCAATTGATTGACATACATAAAGAAAAAAGCATGTAACACACAACTGTGCTACATGCTTGATGACCCGTACGGGATTCGAACCCGTGTTACCGCCGTGAAAGGGCGGTGTCTTAACCACTTGACCAACGGGCCGTGGCTCCGAAGGCAGGACTCGAACCTGCGACAACCTGATTAACAGTCAGGTGCTACTACCAACTGAGCTACTTCGGA